>JAUNXF010000114.1:0-1639 GCA_030539935.1 Methanobrevibacter sp. | reverse complement strand
TAGCTTTCTCCTTACTGCCAAATTTTCTTGTCAATTGGCGCATAGTAAAAGCTAAAATTATGGATCTTTTGCCTAAAGAATTGTCTTGTGCCTTATGATAAACAGGTCTTGCAATCTTTTTAATAAATGGATTCATAATTTAGCTCCTAATTTAGTTTAAATTAAAAAAAGAATAGAATTTACTAATAGTAATAACTTTTCATAAAAATATTATTTATTCTTATTATCTATTTAGTAATTCATTAATAATATATTTATCAGTATCATCAATTGTTCGTGTAATTAATAATGCTAAAAGATAAACTACAAAACCAATTGGAATAGCTAACCATAATGATACATTTATTAAATGAAGAACAATAGCTAAAATAATTCCACAAACAATTAATTTAACAATGGTCTTTAATAAAGATAAGTCTGGTTTATACTCTGTTTTGGAAATTGAATACATCATAAGGATTAAAATCAGTATTTCACTGAGCACTGTAGTAATTGCTGCACCGTTATATGATAAGACTGGAATCATGAAATAATTCAAGACTATGTTGAATACTGCTGCAACCACATATATTTTAGTAACAGAAACTTCTTTTCCAATTGAATTAAGCAAGGATGTTGCTACACCATTGATAAATAGGAATACAACTGTCCAAATAAGTATTTGCATAGCCGGAGAAGCTAAAGCGTATTGGCTACTGTAAATTAAATTGATTATATAATCAGAATATAAGTAGACTCCAATGCTTAAAGGAAGTAAAATCAATAAAGAATATTTAAATGATTGTTCAAAGCTAACTTTTAGAAGATTTGTATCTTCTGCATAAAGCTTGCTCATCAATGGGAATATCACATATTGATAGATCACATAAAATGCTGCAAAAACAGACACTATCTTATATACAGAGTTATATAATCCAGTAGCATAATCTCCCGCCATCATTTGTACCATAACAACATCTATAGAGAAATAAACTGTATAGAAAAAGATACTTAAACCAAAAGGAATTGATTTTTTAGCGGTGTCTATCCAAAAGGGAAGATCAAATTCGAATTTTGGGACTCCATAATGCTTAATAATTTCATAAGTCATTATAATCATATAAATGAAATAAGCAAGAGTATAAGACATTGCAATCGCTTTTAATCCTAAATCAAAGAATATTGTTAAAAAAGTAAATGAAAGAAGAAGCAAACTAGCAATCATATCTCCAATTGAATTGATTTTAACGTTTTCATGTGCTTGAAATACTCCTGCAAAGAATTTAAGCATACAAAGGAAAATAGTTTCAATTGAGATGATTAATGAAACTTCAATAGTTAACCAATCATATCCTAATAAAATTAGAATTAAAGCTGTAAAAATAAACAATAATACTGATAAAATCACTTTAAATGGAATAACATTATTTAAAAATTTATTAGTTAGGGATTTTTCCTTAGAGATTTCACGGGTGGTAAAGGTAGCCATACCAATATCTGTACCCATACCTAAAAGAACAGTGAATGAAATAGCAAATGATAAAATACCATAATCATTTACTCCTAGGTAACGAGCAATAGCTATTGTCCAAAAAAATGCACATAAATTAACTATTACTTGAGATATTGTAACCCAACTAACATTTTTAAATAAGATTTT
>JAUNXF010000041.1 GCA_030539935.1 Methanobrevibacter sp. | reverse complement strand
ATATTTTTTACTATTTTTTATAATTTTTTTTTAAATTTTTACCAATTATTCTAGTAATTTTTCAATAAGTTTATATAATAAAATTAATATATTAATATTCGAAATATTTAAGATAGTTAAATATTGTTTTATAAATTTAATAGAACATTTGATAATTGGTTTGATGGACTAACAGAATTGAATTTTATAAATAATAGTTAATCCAATTGTTGAAATAATATAAAATGGTCGTGAAATTATGATTATTAGAGCACCTTCAAGATTACATATGTCTCTTATTGACTTAAATGGATCTTATAAGAGAATTGATGGTGGTATAGGTCTCGCACTTAGCGATCCACAATTTGTTTTAGAAAGTGAAGAAACCAATGAAAAGGGATATACTTTAGAATTTGCCGATGGCATTAGAGAAGATTCTAAAGAGGAATGTATGGAAAAGATTCCAAAGGCTGCAGAAAAAATTGCAGAACTCTGTGATATTGAGTCAGGGTTCCATTTTAAAGTTTTAGAAGCTTACCGTCCACACTCTGGCTTAGGTTCTGGAACTCAAATCGCGGTTTGTACTGCTCATTTAATGACTGAAACTGCTGGGCTTAAATTTTCAAGCAGAGAATTAAGTACTATGGTTGGAAGAGGAGGAACTTCCGGTATCGGTACTTTTGCACATGATTTAGGAGGATTCATTGTTGATGGAGGTCATAGTTTAGAGGAAAAACCTGGATTCTTGCCATCATCTGCATCAAAGGCAAAACCTGCTACATTGATTGCAAGATATGAGTTCCCTGAAGACTGGAATATTTTGCTTGCAATGCCTGAAGTGGAGGAAACCATGCATGATCAAGCGGAAGTCAATGTTTTCCAAACATACTGCCCTATTCCAAAAACTGAAGTTGAACAGGTTTCTCATTTAATCTTAATGAATCTGCTTCCTGCATTAATTGAGAAAGACATCGTTAACTTTGGCTGGGCAATTAAGGAACTTCAAAAAGTTGGTTTCAACAAGCTTGAGCACAGTTTGGATCCACATTACTTGCCTGCTATGGACGCAATGGATGCTGCAGGAGCTTATGGTACCGGTATCAGTTCATTTGGCCCTACATTATACACTGTCTTTGATGATAACAATAAGGACATCGTCAAGGCTGCAGGTGAAATAGTAGGGGAAAATCGTGTAAGGGTAACTAAAGCTCAAAACCATGGTTATGTAATTGAAAAATAGTTAAAAATTTTTTAACTATTCATTTATTTTTTAGATTTTTATTGCAAAATTTTATAGATGTAGTGAATACTATGGCTGAAATTAAAGGAAAAGTTTGGAATTTTGGAGATAACATAGACACTGATGTCATCATTCCCGGCAGATATTTGAGAACATTCAATCCAAAGGATTTGGCTGAGCATGTTCTTGAAGGGGAAAGGGCAGACTTTACCCAAAATGTTAAGCAAGGAGATTTGATACTGGCTGGTGAAAACTTTGGATGCGGTTCTTCAAGGGAACAGGCACCGGTGGCCATTAAGGCAGCGGGTGTTGAAGCGATTATTGCCAAATCATTTGCACGCATCTTTTATAGGAATGCAATCAACATAGGTCTTCCAGTTGTAGTTGCAGACATTGAAGCAGATGATGGTGACATTGTATCTGTTGATTTGGAGAATGGAATCATTGTCAATGAAACTAAAAATATTGAAGTTGAATTCCAAGCTTTTGAAGAATTTATGATAAATATATTGTCTGATGGTGGTCTAGTTAAACATTATTTAAAAGAAAAAGAATAAGGTTAATTAAATTAATGGGATGTTTATTTAAAACATTGCTAATGAAGTAAACTATCCATTAAATTAATTAAACTTTCATTTTAAAGGCCATCATTTAGAGATATGTTTTTCACTTGATTTTTTTAGACTTTTTTATATATTTTTTTAATCATTGCCTTTTCAATGTTTTTCTTGATTTTTTAAAAATACATAAAGTTTATATAAACTAAACCTATAATATTATAATAATCAATTGAATTTATTAATTAAAATTAATGACATAGCTATTTTTAATTATTTTTTAATTTTTCTAATGAGAATTGATTAATGCTTTAATTTATTGTTTTTATTAATTTCTTAAAACTTAGATGATTTTTAGTTATGTTATGATGAAGCAAATAAGAAAGTGAGGTGAAAATATGGTTTGTCCAGTTTGCGGATCTGATGAGGCGGTCATTTTAAAGAATAAAGTTATCAAGGCCAAATCAAAGGAAATCAGAGAATTCCTATTAAAATGTGATGATTGCGGATCTGTCTATAAGGAAAGAATTGCACAAGAAAATCCAAAGCCATATAGATTAATCATTAGTGAACATGAAGATACTCATAAGATACTCATTGATTTATTCCCTGATGAGGAACTTGCTGTTGGGGATTATCTAATGTCTGAACTTGGAAAGGTGAAAATTACCTCTTTAGAGTTAGATGGTGAAAAAAGAGTCAAAAAAGCTATTGCTAAGGATGTGAAAACCATTTGGGCATCCTCTGAAGAAATTCCTGCACGTTTTGGCGTTTCAATAGATCTGCATGGAAAGGTTGCATCATTTAAATGTGAAACAGAACGTGACTTTAAGATAGCTGTTGACGATATCCTTAAAATCGATAAGTATATTGCAAGAGTTCATGTAATCAAGACAGAAGAGAGAAAAACCACTAAAGGTTATGCAAAAGCAAGAGTCATTAAAAGGGTTTATGCAAAGCCAGTTAAATTCAATCATTATGATTATGACTTGACCAAATATATTGTTCAGGCAAAACCTTTAAACAAATAAACAGGCTATTCCATTTTGAATAGCTCCCAATTAGATGATAGTATGAAAGTGTTTATAGAAACTTACGGATGCACATTCAATCAGGCCGATTCTGAAATTATGGCAGGCATCTTAAATGCAAATGATATTGAGCTTGTAGACAATCAGGAGGAAGCAGATGCAATTATTGTAAATACCTGCTATGTGAAATTGCCTACTGAAAGCAAGGCAATAAATAGGATCAAAAATCTTCAATCCGAATTTCCGGATAAGGAGATTATTGTTGCAGGGTGCATGGTTGAAGTGGATCCAAAAAAGCTTGATGATATTGGGCCAAATTGCTCTTGGATTGGGCCACACCAATTAAACAAGACTGCAGATGTAGTAAAGTCAGCTCTTGCTGGTGAGGTTGCTCGGGAATTTGGTTTTTCAGATGAGCCAAAGGTTTGTGTTCCTAAAATACGTCAAGACCCATGCATTCATGTTATCCAAATATGTGAAGGATGCTTAGGCTCTTGCACCTACTGCTGTACCCGTTTTGCAAGAGGTCATTTAAACAGTTATCCTATAGAGGATATTGTAAAGGAGGCAAGGCAAGCTATTGAAGAGGGCTGTGTCGAAATTGAGCTTACTGCCCAAGACACTTCAGCATTTGGAAAGGATACTGGTGAAAGGCTGGCTGATTTAATCAGGGAAGTGGCTAATCTGGAAGGAGATTTTAGAGTTCGTGTTGGAATGATGCATCCTAAAAACATAGGAAATGACCTTGAAGATTTGATTGATGCATTCAAATTAGAAAAGGTGTATAAATTCATTCATTTGCCTATCCAATCTGGCAGTGATGCAGTTTTAAAACATATGAGAAGAAATCATACTGTTGAGGACTATAAGAAAATTGTTTATAGGTTTAAGGAAGAGATTCCAGATATTACTATTGCTACAGACATCATCATCGGATATCCGACAGAAACCGAAGAGGACTTTATGAGGACTGCAGATTTGATTGAAGAGATTAAATTTAATTTAATCCACTTATCCAAATATCAGCATAGGGAAGGCGCAACTTCCTCTTCATTGGATAATATTCCTTTTGAAGATATGAAAAGACGATCCAAATACTTGTCAGAGATTAAGTTCAGGATTCTTGAAGATGAAAATAAGTATTTGAAGGGTAAGGAATTAAATGCTTTGGTTGTTGAGAAAGGTTCTAAAGGAGGTTTCATTGCAAAGACTGACTCTTATATTCCTGTTGTAGTTCAAGATGTTGAATTGAGGGACTTTATTAAAGTTCATATTGATGAGACTACTGGAACTTATCTGATCGGTCATAAGGTTTAGTTGTTTGTAATTGATTATGCTGGTTCTTATCTGATTGGTCATAAGATTTGATTATTTTTCATGCACTGTTTAGAAATTGTTAAATTATCAATATTTTTTTAATTAATTTGTTGATTTTTTTTAAATTATTTTTTTCTTTATTCTCTTCTTATTTTCTTTTTATAAAATCTATTTTTCCCTAATTATTTTTTTAAGGGTTTTGTTCTAATTTTTTTGGTTTTTATTCATTAATTTTCATTATTTTTTTATTTAGAAAATTCTTAGAAAATTTATATAAAAAACTATTTATAAATTGATTATTTTTTAAAATAACAGTTAATTAATCTTGTATTTTCATTTTAAAGACAAATTAATATTTTATTTTGCTTTTAAAGAAAAATTTCTTTATTATCTATTTTTAAAGACTAATTGTTGTTTATTTGATAAAATAAAGTTATTTGGCTTTTTATTTGAAGAATTAAGAGTTTTTAAAAGGTTTAATTTTTAAGAGTTCTATGGCTTTAAAATATCTATTTTTTATATATTTTTTTAATTAGTTTTAATATTTCTTAATATTAAAAAATCTATATTTCTATTACTATATTTTCGATAATAAGTGATTTTATGCCATTAAAAAAACAAAACATTTATATACTATGTAGTATAAACTTTCAATTGGAGGTGAAAATATGAGTGAATTACCAATCGCACCTGTCGGTCGTATTTTAAAAAATGCTGGCGCACAAAGAATTAGTGATGATGCAAAAGTTGCATTAGCTGAAGCTCTTGAAGAAAAAGGTGAAGAATTAGCTAAAAAAGCAGTTAATTTCGCACGCCACGCTGGTAGAAAAACCGTAAAAGCTGAAGATATCAAATTAGCAATCAAATAATTTTGTTATCTCTAGTTTTTAACTGTTAACTATTGGCCAAGATCTTTATTGGCCAATTATTTTTTTTTCAATTTTTTATTAATGTACTATTTTTCGTAGAATATACTTTTTTTAAGCAAGTTCACACAGTATTTTAATCCATTTTCCATTAAGTTTATATGTAATCATTAACATACCTTAATATGTCTATCATTTTAGATGTTTAATTCCAGGCATCGGTTTTTAAGAATTTTGTTTTTAAAAAGAGTTATTTTTAATAGGAAATTGCAAATAAAATTTTAAAAATATCATGTTTTAGAAACATTTATATATAATTATAAACATATTTTAATGAGTAAGAAGGACCGGTGGTCTAGGGGTATGATACCGCCTTGACATGGCGGTGATCACGAGTTCGAATCTCGTTCGGTCCATTTGCCGTAGTAGTTCAGTTGGGAGAACGCCAGACTGAAGATCTGGATGTCGCTGGTTCAAGTCCGGCCTACGGCACTTTTTTTATCATAGAATATTTAGTTTTATCAATTACGAACTATTTTTTTAGGGATAAAATTAAAAGAGTTTTAAATCATATTCTAAAAAAATAATCGAATAGGTTTTAAAATCATATTCTAAAAAAATAATCAGATAGGTTTTAAAATCATATTCTAAAAGTAATGGATTTATTTTTAAATTTGATATTTTAAAAGATAATAAGAAAAAAAGAAAATAAATAAATTTTAAAAATTTATTTAAATAAGTCTTGGACCTGTTTTTTGATTAGGATCTACATTTTGGTTTTCCAATACATGGTTAAGCTGGTCCATAATTATGTGTCCTGAGGAAGTTCCTATCTTGGTCACTCCTGCAGCAAGTACATTATTGGCTAATTTATAGTTGTCAATTCCGCCAGCTGCCTTCATTTCAAGATGAGGTGCATTCTTTTTCATGATTCTTAAGCTTTCCATTAATGAATAGAAGTGTTGCTTTCCATTGAATCCGCTTGAAGTCTTAACATAATCTGCTCCACCTTCTTCGCACATTCTGGAAGCCCCTGCCATCTCATCCTCATTGAGGAGCGGGTTTTCTATAATCACTTTGAGTATATGGTCTCCAATTGCTTCCTTAACTGATGCAATATCATTTTTCACATATTCGAAGTCACGGTTTTTAATTGCAGGAATGTTTGCCATCATGTCAATTTCGTCAGCGCCATCTGCAATTGCAGCTTTTGCCTCTGCAATTTTTCCTTCAGTATTTCCTGCACCTAATGGGAAGTCAATAACGGTGACTACTTTCATGTCAGTGTCTTTCAATTCTTCTTTTGCCAATTTGACATAATGTGGTAAAACCACTACTGAATAGAATGGATATTCTTTAGCTTTATCAAAAAATGCTTTCATTTCCTCAATTGTTGCAGCATTATCTAAATGAGTAAATTCAATTGCCTGTGCAAGTTTTTCAGCTTTATTAATCATTTATCTCATCTCCCTATTTTTAAAACAATTCTAATCTCCAATAAATATAATTATAAATTTATTTTTTTAATATTAATCCTCAAACTAATATTAGTTTTATATGTATATAATAGTTAGTTTAACTTCAAACTATATAATACTTTTGTCTTGTTTGATTGTTTTATTTTTTCATAGGATTTAATAAAACAAATACAAATATGAAAATATGAATTTTTATGAAAGGTTAGTTCACATTAATTTTTTTTAGAATAAACTAATATATGTTTATTTTTTATGAAAGGTTAGTTCATATTAATCTTTTAGCCATATAAGGACCTTTGCGTTCATAACCGAATTTGCGGTAATAATTTCTTGCTCCAATGCCGCTGATAATTAAAAGCTCTTCCTTGTTTTGGTCAATGCTTATCTCTTCAGCACGCTTAAGCAATTTCTCACCGAATCCAGTATGTTGGCCTATTTGATTTCCTTTGTGGCCGATCTTTATCATATTGCCATAAACATGCAATTCGCGTACAATTGCAGTTGTGCTGTCGATCTCTTCTCTATGAGCCTGATTTGATGGCATTCTCAATCTTAAGAATCCTGCAAGGGTCTCTTCATTCTTATCTTCAATTGATAGGAAATGTTCCTTTCCATTTGTAGCCATGTAATCCTCTTCAAAAAGGCGATAATCATCAATTGTGTATTCCTCTTTAGTTTTTTTATGGCCTATTTCCCTGCATCTTATGCATTGGCAATTGATTTTTTCCTCTTCAAGACGATTGTAGACCAACTCGCCTAAATTGGATTTTTTAACTCCATCTTCAATTAATGTAGACGGTATGTCCCTTTGGATTCTCATGGTTCTTACCCATTTAGGCAATATTTTTTTAATCTGGACAATTAGTTCAACTGCCTCTTCATCATTATAAGGCCTATATTTGCCTTCTTTCCATAATTTATGAAGTTCGCTGCCTTCAGTAACAAGGCAAGGATAGATCTTAAGCATGTCCGGCTTAAAGTTTTCATTGGTGAAGATTGTCTTAAACATTTCCAAGTCTTTCTCTGGGCATTGCTCTATCCTAGGCTCATCTCTTGAAAGTGGGAAAAGCCCAGGCATCATGTGCATTGCCACCTTTACTCCAGAGTCTCTCAGGATTCTATTTGCTTCAATCACATCTTCAACGGTATGTCCCCTCTTAATCTTTTCATAGATATGGTTATGAATGGTCTGAACGCCTAATTCAACTCTTGTAACACCCATGCTTAACATTCTGTCTACATGTGGCTCTTTACAATAATCAGGTCTGGTTTCAAAGGTCATTCCAATGCATCGAACTTTGGAACTTTCATTTATTCTTTGAATGTCATCTATCAAGACATAATCATTTGGAGGGTATGTCTTAAGGGCATTGTTGCTGTATGGAGGATATTTTAAAAGGTCCTCTTTTTCAAATGATTCAATATCATCAATTTCCCTTATGTTTTCAAGGATAACTCCAAAATCACTCATGGCCTTTAGGCATTGTGAAACAAACCATTCCTGATAACAGATGTCCTTTGAAGGGAAAGTTCCTCCCATAATGATCAATTCCACCTTATCAATAGGGTGTCCCACTTTATGCAATTGCTTTAGGCGGTTGTAGCATTGAACATATGGATGAAACTTAAACATCCTGCCTCTAAGCGCTGCAGGCTCTTCCCCAGTATAACTTGGAGGTGCTATATCACTTTCAGGACAGTAATAGCATCTTCCATGAGGGCATTGGTGGGGATGACACATGACCGCAACTATTGCAACTCCTGAGATGGTCCTTGTCGGCTTCTTTCTTAATAGATTGGAAACGATTTTCTTTTCTTCAATGCTTGCATGATCCAATATTACAGAATTGCTCATAAATTTCTTTAAGTTCCTATCTCTACAGAGTTGTCTTTTTTCCACTTCAAGCTCACGTCGAGTAGTTATTTTTCCATTTATGATATCTTCTATAATAATTCGACATGCCTCTTCCATTTAATTCACCTATTGATTTGTATTATATGGTAATTCATTTCAATTACCAGATTAGATTTTTATAATTTTTTAAATTTTATATTATATTTGTCTTTAAAATATTAAATTATTTTCTTATATCTAATAAATTTTTTCATCCCTAATGTTTTGGTCATGCTTTTGATATTTTTTCATTTCAAGGTTTTGTCATTCCTTCAACTTTTTTCCTAAAATTTAAATTTTATAAATTCAATTTTTAAAAATTTTTAGATAACTTTATATAATTTTCTATTCATATTTTTAAATAATTGAAGTTATGTTAAAAATGATTTTCATGTTTATAAAAACATTTTATTTTAGTTTTAAAAACATCTTTCCATTTGTTCGATTAACATAATTTCATATAATTAATAATTGAGGTTATAAAATGAAAATTAAACAATTATTAGGTATGATGGCTTTAGATGCAAATGCAAATGAAGTTGGAAAAATCGATGATGTTGAATTTGATCCAGTAGAAGGAAACATTACCGGTATGACAATTGTCCTAAAGAAAAACTTCATTTCTTCCGACAAAATCGAATTTGACTTTGATGATGTAAAAAGCATTGGAGATTATGTATTATTAAACAAGGAAATCAACAAGGAAGATGCTATTGAAGAGGCTAAAAAAGCTAAAGAAGAAAAAGAAGAAGTAGCTGAAGAAGTTGAAGCTGAAATTGTTGATGAAGAAGAAATTGAAGAGGAAGCTGAGGAAGCTGAAGAAGTAGAAATAGAATAAATCTAAATTTTATTTTATTAAAAAATTTTTTATTTAAATCTATTGTTTTTTGGTTTTATGAAATCTGATTCTGATAGATTTAAATAATTCTTATTCTTCTTTGAAGAGTTTAAAACTTATGGTGATAATATGAGTTTTTGTGATATTCGAGGAGAAACTATTGATATAGGTGCTTTTATAAGATATACAGGTACTGGTACCATAAGTAAGGTCGTTGACTTAAAAGAGGAAGGCAACGAACAATGGGTTAAATTGGATGAACCTGCTTTATGGTATGCTGCTGATTCTTTGGAAGTTATTAATGAAAAAGACATCATTGATGTTGAAAGCCTTGATAAGGATACTTTTGAAAGGGTTAAAGACATTAAGGAAGGTTATGAAGAACTTAATGCCAACTTAAATGATATTCAAGGTTGTGAAGGTGGAGGATAATTCTCCACTATCCTTATTTTTCTTTTTTTATAATTGCTTGTCTTATTTTAATTGAACTTTTTTCTCAATAAATAATCGTTAGCATATTTTAGTTGACTTTTTTTATATTAATAATTGTCTGTAAAATTTTTTATGCTTTCTGCTAATTTTGGACCAATTCCCTCAACTTTTTGAAGCTCCTTTTGGGAAAATGGCCTTAAATCTTCGCCGAATGCATTAACCAGTGCTCTTGCACGGCGTCTTCCCAAACGTTTCACACCAACTACAAGAGGTATGATGTCTTCCTTTACACCATAGTATAGTCTTGCTGATAGGAAATCCAAATCCTTTGAATATGCATACTTGCCTAAAACTTCCAAAGTGTTTTTTGTGAATCTGACAAGCAATGATGCCTCATATGCAGATCGCCTTGTAGATGATGAATATACATGATATGCATTTTCTATTTGGTACTCTGTTCTTTCGTTTATCCATTCAATTAAAGAGACTGCGGTGGCTTCAGGATTGCCTATATCGATTGCAAAGAGTCCGTATGAGGATAATTTTTCACGGACAGGGTCTTTGGATTTTCTGCCTTTAAATGATATGAGTGGCATGTCTGGAGTTTGGGATAATTGGTAAATGAGCTCTTCAGGATTGAATCTGTCAAGATTATTTGCATATTCCTTAATCTTAACGGCTGTTTCAACACTATAATTTGATCTTGCTATCAGATTTCCGAATGCAGTTGTTTTCAATCCACTTGGTGTTGCCTGTAAAATCTGATTTTGGAGCAGGAATTCCAAAGCATTCATAATCTCAAATTTCAAGCTTTCTTCAGCAAAGAAGCTCATGGAAGAATTTGCGGTCATCTGATATCCATAAAATGTTTTGGTGAAGAAATCCTGAAGGTCTTCTGGTGTTTTTGAGAGGGTGGATGCCACCTGTGCAATGATCTGTTTAAAGACTGCATCCTTGTTTTCGATTAGTTTTGAGTTTGTAGGCTCCACCTGTCCATTGATGTAACGTTCGCTAAGTGTAATTGATTCCTCCATGGATTTGGCCACCAGATAGGAGTATCCGGCATCATCGTATTGTGGCCTTCCTGCCCTTCCAGACATCTGTTCATAGTCGAATACAGGAATTGCCTGAGGTCCTTGGGATGTCCATCGGGTATAGTCTCTGATCACCACGTATTTTGATGGTAAGTTCACTCCATACATCAGGCTTGGAGTTGCTGCAATCATTAGGATATTTCCATTTCTAAATTCCTCTTCAATAATCTCCTTCTGTTCACTAAAGAGGCCTGCATGATGGAAAACAGCACCATTTTCACAACTTTCCGCTAATTTAAGGCAAGTTGAAGTTGGTCTTGATCCTTTTTTCTGTGGAACTTCAAGCAATTTCTCTGCAACTTCCTTAAATCGTTTCTTTTGTTCTTCAGTGGTTTTCCTTTTCATTTTTCCAGCAACATAACTTGCCAGACTTTCTGTAAATCTTCTTGTAGACACGAAGCTTAATGCTTGGGAATTGTCTTCAATGGCCTTTTCAAGAACCTTGACAACCACATCATTCTTATTTTTTGTATTGAACATTTCAGTATCCAATACATCCTTATTTAATGGGACTGGCCTGTAGTCATGTTCCACAACAGTTGCATCCAGCCAACTTTGAATCTCTTCCATATTCTCAAGTGTTGCGGACAATGCAATGATTCTTAAGCTTGGATTAATTATTTTTGCCCTTGTAATTGCACATTCTATTGTAGGGCCTCTTGAAAATTCGCCAATCATATGGAATTCATCAATAATCAATGTATCGACTTCTCTTAGTGCATCCCATGAAAATCTGGTCAGCGCATCAAAGGATTCAAAAACCATAACTGACAAATCTGCAGATGATGGGTGTTTGCCCACCTTGATTCCAAATTCCTCAAATTTTTTGAATTCCTTTACCTTTTCATTTTGGATTGAAAGGAGTGGTGCAGCATAAACAGCTTTTCCCCCATCTAAAATGGATTTGAGAGCTGCCATTATTCCTAAAACAGTTTTTCCACTGGCTGTAGGAATGGCAATGACGCAATTTCTGTTATTTTCAAGATATCCTGATTCAATCACTGCCTTTTGGGCAGGATTAAAATCTTCAATGTAGGGATAACAACTATTTATTATTGTTTTAATGTTTTCAGGGATGTTTTCCATATTAATCAGTCTAATTTTTTTTAAAGGTTTATGATATTATTTGTGCTTAATATAAAATTTTTCTTTTCATAGAGCATTTGCAAACTTTTAAGAATGATTATTAAAAATTTTTCAATAAACTTTTAACTCATATCTTCTCTTTTTTTAAAACTACGATATCAGAAATTTTTGTATCTGGATACTGTCCATCCTCATCTTTTTCAACTGCTTTGGTCATGTCCCAAATGGTAAGCAAAGCTACACTAACCCCTGTAATGGCTTCCATTTCCACTCCAGTCTGGCCGGTTAGTCTGCATTCGCAAGTTGCGGTAATCTCTCTCTCCCCCACTTCAAATTCTATTTCAATTCCGCTAAGATTCAATGGATGGCAAAGGGGGATGATGTCGGATGTTTTTTTAACAGCTTGAATTCCAGCTATTTGGGCAGTTGTCAAAACATTTCCCTTTTTGATTTCCGCATTCCTAATCATTTCAATTGTTTCTTTTTGAAGATGTATCTTTCCACTTGCAACTGCAGTTCTCCTTTGCTGTGGCTTAGCCCCGACTTCCACCATATGGACTCCACTTTCAGTCAAATGAGTAAATTCTTTTTCTCCCATATAATAACCTCATATTTTCAAGATTTAAATCTTATATCTACTTTTATTTTTTATTATTAATAACTCTTATCTAAAATTTGATTATAATTTCGTTAAATAATTATTATTTTTTAATTTAAATCAATATTATTAATTTAAATCAATTTTACAATCTTTTTATAATTTTTTAATTTCACTAAATTTTCCAGTTCAATTGAATATTCCAGTTTGATTGCAATATTTGTTTTGGCCGATTATTCTAATTTTGCCGCAATTTGGACTTGTTCTCTTTTTGTAATGGCTCTAATTCAGCTCATCATAAGGTAGCTTGACTTCTGCAAAGTCCTTTGCTCTATTTCGTGCATTTGATTTGAACTTTTCCATTAGTTCATTGTCAGTCAATATTTTATCAATGGCATTTGCCAAATCGGATGCATCATTGGGGTCAATCAATAAACCGACATCTTCAGTGATGATTTCCTTTATTCCTCCCACATCACTTCCAATGACAGGTTTTCCACATGCCAATGCTTCAATCAACACAAGTCCAAAGCTTTCTGTAAATGAAGGCAAAACAAGCAGATCGCAGCTTGGCATAATGTCCTCCACATCAGTTCTTGACCCTATAAAGTAGACATTTTCAAGATTCCCCTCAAGATATTCATTTTCAGCCTTGGTTTTCAGTTGCTCTAAAAGTGGGCCATCACCAACCACAACAAGATTTGCCTTTGCATTCATTTTCTTCTTGGCTTCAAGAAGCAAATCAACATTCTTTCTTTTAATTATATTTCCGACAAATAAAATGATAGGTTTGTCTGCAGCTATGTTGAATTTGTGGACCAACTCTTTTCTAAATTTGCCTTCGTTTTCTTTTGTGGTTTTAAACTTGTCTACATCCACCGCATTCCAATGCAATTTAACCTTTTTTTCAATATTCGGAATCTTGGTCCTGATTATCTCTTCCTTTAAGGCATTGCTTACAGCAAGCACCACATCAGCATCTTTAAGAACTTTATTGATAAGAGGTCGTGTATAGGCTTGCTTTTTATACATCTCAAACATGTCTGATCCATGGGATGTTACGTAGGTCTTTGTTTTGCTTGATTTTCCAGCCTTTACGCTTGCCCATCCTGCTGGGAATAAGTAGTGGCCATGGATAATGTCAATGTTTTCCCTTTCAATTAATTTCTTAAGTTCCCTTTTGGCATTGATTGCAAAGAATAACCCTCTAAGGCCGGGAATATTGACTCCCTTTGTAGAGATAACATGGATTCCATCAATGTCCTTAATGTCCTTGTGGGGGTATGTGATTACATATACTTCATGGCCTTGCTTGACCAGTTCCTTTGACAAACTGTGTATATGGACTCCAACTCCTCCAATATGCGGTGGAAACTGTCCAACCATTGCAATCTTCATCTTTTAACCTCTTTTAAAAGCTTTCTTTGATTTGATTATTCAATCTTATGGGTGATTTCATTTTTTAAAATTTAAATGATGCAGCTTTTGAACAACGT
>JAUNXF010000113.1 GCA_030539935.1 Methanobrevibacter sp. | reverse complement strand
GATTTTATTTGTCATTGGAGATTTTTGGGATATTATGGGAAAGAAGACTAAAATTCTTATCATAAGTTTAATAGTTATTATAGTGGCTATTTTAGGGTTTTTTATTCTAACAGAAGGCAGCTCTGAACTTGTAGGTGAAAACAGCTTAGGTTCCGTAACTAAGGTCAACTACACTCACTCAAACAATACAGCTGTAAAAATTGCAGTTGTTTCAGGTATGCATCCAAGAGAAAACCTTCATAAGATCATTCTTCCAATTGCTTGCAGATTCTTTGCATTCAATCATAATGATGTGGAGGTAGTGAACTATTGGGTTAAGGTGACAGACTCTCCAGATGACTTTTATAAAAGCCGCAATAATGGAGAATCATTGGTTCATGATTATGTTGTTGGTGAGATAACAAGGTCAGAACCTGATTTGGTCATTATCGGCCATGACCATGAGCCAGGATATGGTGAAGGATATTATATAGCAACTCCTACAATGGATAATGAATCAGTTGAGCTTGCAGAGGAAGTGACAGGGGATATTGGGTTTAACCATTATAAGAGAAATAAAACACAACCCACCAAAAGCACTTCAATTAGGGCTGTTGATAATCCTATAGTTGATACAGGCACTATGCTATTTGTTTATGAAATTCCAGAAACAGACACTAAGGCTGTTGCATTCATAGAATCATATAGGTTATTGGAAGCTTCTTATAATCATCTCCTAAACCAATAGGTTTATATACTTACATTTATTAATAATTAAGAATATAGTTTTAAATGAAAATAATAATCAAATTCATTGAAATATTTTTTTAAACAAAAAAATTAATCAAATTCATCGAATATTTTTTTAAAACTAAAATAAGAAATAAAATTTATTTTGAGGAAGATGATGGAAACTGAAATTTTTAAATTACTGATTGCCGTTTTAGGTGCAGTTTACTTCATGTTACCTGCTTATGTCGCTAACCTTAGTGGGCTTGCATTTGGTGGAGGAACACCTGTTGATGGTGGAAGAGAATGTAAAGATGGACGCAGGCTCATTGGAAATGGAGTAACATGGAAAGGCCTTCAAAATGGAACAATTATCGGAACTCTTGTTGGTGCGGTTTTAGGCATAATCGGCACTTTCTATGGGGACTTAAATGTTTTGACCGGTGGAATTATAGACCTTCATGTCTATGGCAGTCTAATCGGCGGTTTAATTTTAGGATTCCTAATGGCTTTTGGTGCATTGTTAGGTGATGCGGTAGGAAGTTTTCTAAAAAGAAGAATAGGCCTTGAAAGAGGAGCTCCTGCCCCCTTCATGGATCAATTGGATTTTGTTGTAGGTGCACTTGTATTAAGTCTATTGGTAGTTAGAATCAGTTGGAGCTTTTTCATTATCATTGCATTGCTTTCCCTATTTTTACATTTAGGTTCCAATACATTTGCATACTTGATTGGAATTAAGGATGTTTGGTACTAGCTCAAGTCTTTAAATCTTTGAGCTAATCATCAAAAATGTCCACTAATGGCTTTTGTTCGTCTGTTTTTATAATTGGGGTCTCTTCCCTTTTCTTGCCTTTTTCGTCTCGTTTTTTAAATCTCCAATGGTATTCCTTCAATGCCTTTTCGCTAATTTCATATTTATTTGCAACCCATCTTAATCCGTGCTCTTCAACTTCCGCCTTAACATCTTCCGGATCATTGAAGGTTATTGGCTCAATGCTTTCATAATATTCAAGTATTTTTAAAATTCGGTTATTTGGTATGTTATTTGATTTGATCCATTCACTTAATTTCATTTTATGCACCTAAATGAATAATTCTTATATTATCTTAATAAACTATTGACAATATTTTACATTATCTTAATAAACTATTGGCAATATTTTAATTATCTTGATAAACTTAACTAATAGTATTTATTTTTCTTCTATTACTTAATATATTCTCTATTGATTTGGCATTTGGATTTGTTATAAATAATGCAATGATTTAAAATCATAGTTTTAAAAATTATTATTCATTTATGCAATTTTTATATTAAGTTTAAATATTAAAAGAAATATATTAAGTATATTATGTAATGTAAGTTTTTTAAAAGTTTAATTGAGTTTAGATAATCATTAAAAATTTTTATTAAGAAAATTTATTGTGGTTATGTTTTTTGATTTACAAATTCATTTAAAATTTTATTGAAAATTGTTTATTTAGAAATACAAAAGTTTAGAATTATATTTACGCAGATTATACATCTTAAAAATATTTGTGGTGAAAAAATGCATATTAAAAATACAACTAGTTTATGTCCAATCTGCCTTAAGCCTCTGGATGCTGAGGTTTATCAGGAAGATGGAAAAATCTGGATTAAAAAAGAATGTCCAGAGCATGGGGAGTTTAATAATACTTATTGGAGTGATGCTGAATTGTACAATAGGGTTGATTTGGTTGACTCCATTACTCAAGACTTGGAAAATCCTATGGTGGAAAAAGTGGCAAAATGTCCTTCAAATTGTGGTATTTGTTCTGAACATGAATCATACACCGTTTTAGGATTGATTGATGTTACAAACAGATGCAATTTAAAATGCCCTATTTGCTTTGCAAATGCTGCTGTTTCCAAAAAATTATTCGAACCAACTCAAGATGAGATTCGTCAAATGCTTAAGAACTTAAGAAATGAAAAGCCGGTTCCTGCTCCAGCTATCCAATATGCTGGTGGTGAGCCAACTGTAAGAAAAGATTTGCCTGATTTAATCAGAATGGCTAGAGAAGAAGGATTTTCTCATGTTCAAATTGCCACCAACGGTATAAGAATTGCTAAAAAAGAAGGTTATGCTAAGGAATTAAAAGAAGCAGGATTGAACACTGTTTACTTGCAATTTGATGGTGTTACCGAAGAGCCTTATTTAATAGCAAGAAGCAAAAACCTATTGGATGTTAAATTGGACGCCATTAAAAAATGTAGGGAAGCTGGCTTAGGGGTTGTGATTGTACCTACAGTTGTTAAAGGAGTAAATGACCAGGAAGTTGGAGACATCATTAGATTTGCAATCGAAAACATTGATATCGTTCATGGAGTAAACTTCCAGCCTGTGGCATTTGCAGGAAGGACACCATCTGACCAAGTGGAAGAGCAAAGAATCACTATTCCTGACTTCTTGAAATTAGTTGAGGAACAGACTGATGGCCAAATATCCAAGGATGATTTCTATTCAGCAACTTCAGTTCAGCCTGTATCTGAATTTATAGGTGCATTAAGAAATGAAGAGCCTCCTGTGACCTTAAACTGTCACCAACACTGTGGTTCTGCAACATACATATTTATGGATGGGGGTAAGATCATCCCTATTACCAGATTCATTGACATTGATAAGTTCTTGGCATTCCTTAACAAATATACTGAAAAATTAGAGGATGGCGGAATTGGAATCAAATCCAGAATTGTGGCAAGCGCCGCTAAGAATCTTCCAAAAATCCTTGATGAAAGTAAGGCGCCATCTGGATTGGATATCAAGAAGATCTTATTGGATATCTTCAAAGACCAATCTTACGATGCCTTAGGTGAGTTCCATGTAAATTCATTGTTGATTTCCTGTATGCATTTCATGGACCCATTCAACTTTGACACCGATAGAGTAAAGGACTGTGTTATTCACTATGCAGTCCCTGATGGAAGGGTCATTCCATTCTGTACAATGAACTCCATCTACAGACAAGGCATTGAAGATGAGTTTTCAGTTCCATTAAATCAGAAGATGACTGAATTCAATGACAAAACCGGAGAAGAAGAGGAAGATAAAGATTAAATAATTTTCATAATTCTTTAATTTTTTATTTTTCATTTTTTTTATATTTTTCAAAAACTTCTTCGAAGGAATTTTTTCTTTTTTCCACTATTTTAATTATTTTTTCCATTTTTTTAACTA
>JAUNXF010000040.1 GCA_030539935.1 Methanobrevibacter sp. | reverse complement strand
GTATCTATCATAATAATCACATTAAAAATAAAACATATAATCAATTAATTGAACTAAATAAAATAAAAAAAAGAAGAAAAATATTAAAGATTAACATTAAATGATCAATTAGACTCCAAAACGTCTGTCTCTTGCTTGATAATCCCTAATGGCCCTTAAATAATCAACTTTTCTTAACTCCGGCCATAAGCTGTCACAGAAATAAAGCTCTGAATAGGAGGATTGCCATAACAGGAATCCGCTGAGCCTTTCCTCACCGCTGGTTCTTATTATAAGACTTGGATCTTCAAGCCCTGCAGTGTAAAGGTTCTTGCTGACCAATTCCTCATCAATGTCATCAATTGAAATTTCGCCGTCTTCAACTTGCTTATAAATCTTTTTGATCGCATCTACGATTTCCAGCCTGCCGTCATAGCCAATCGCCAAGTTGAATAATCTTTCATCATAATCCTTTGTAGCCTCTTCCGCTTCCAGAATAGCTTCACGAACACTATCCGGCAAAAGCTCAATTCTGCCTACAACCTTTACACGAACCTTATTCTTATGAATCTTTTCATGGCTTACAATCCTTTTGAAGTTTTTAACGAAAAGGTTCATCAATCCTTCAACCTCATCCTTAGGCCTATTGAAGTTTTCAGTTGAAAAGGCATAGGCAGTCACTATCTCAATTCCCAAATCGATACTCCAATCAAGAACCTTTTCCAAGGTATCCACACCAACTTCATGGCCTTTGATAACCTCCATATCTCCTTGAATCCTTGAGTATCTCCTATTACCATCCATAATAATGGCTACATGTCTTGGCATCCTATCAGGGTCTAACTCCTTTAAAAGACGCTTCTCATAAATTGAATATAAAAATTGTGGTGGCAAAATCATTCCCCGTTAAAATAATTTTCTATTAAAGTTTTAAAAGTTTTTAAATTAATTTTTTAGATTATTTATGATTACTTGATAAAGTAATTCTATTAATAGTATATATCTAAAAAATAATTTAAATAGTTTTATATAAAATTTTTAAAAAAAGTGAAAAAATAATCCAATCAGAACAATGAAAAAAAGAGAAAAATGTATAAAGACAGTTAAAAAATAATCCAATCAGAACAATGAAAAAAAAGAGAAAAATGGATAAAGACAGTTAAAAAATTAAAGTTCATTCCCTCAGCTTAGCTAACTTATATGCCAGCTCCAAGCTTCTTTTATAACCTTCAACACTTTGGTCACGGCTTGTGTCAATGAAGATCTCATCTATTCCAAGAGTTATGGCACCATAGCTTGGCCACTTATCAAGCAAAACAAGAGTTCGAAATATTATGTTCCCAAAAATTCCATCATTAGCAAGGATGATATTATTCCCATCTTCAATGGCCTGTTCCAAGAGAATGTAATAGTTTTTTATTGAATAGTTTCTTGATGGATCATCTGAACCATTGTCAAAATTTTCTAAAGCATCAAATTCACTTTTTAAAAGTTCAGTTAATTCCTCAGATGCCTTCAAACTCTCATCAATCCTTTCACTTCTACCCAAATCATCCTTTCTGCCTTCAGCTAAAATAGCTATTTTAGGTTTCTTTCCAAGATATTGGATAAAATTGGCTGCTTGAATGGCCAATATAACCTTCTCTTCAATATTTTTACCTTCATCAATGCCAACAGGTGCAAGCAAAAACTCATAATCCCTTGAAAAGGTTCCATCATATTCCGTATTAATATAAGTGGCCCTATTGATTTTATTATCTGACTTAAACTCCTTAATAGCTTTCATAACTTTTGATGCCTTTAATGATCCCCGAATAACTGCATTAACATCCGGATTTTTAAATGCTTCAATAAGCTCATCTTCACTTTCCACTAATGTGATATTCAAATCTTCTATCTCTTTCAATTCATTAGAAGCTTCAATGATATTCTCATTTTCTCCTAAGCCAGCCACTATATTAATCATAGTAATTGATTTATTCATTATTAAATTTATATTTTTATAAAAATTAATAGAAGAATCATAGGGAATAAAATAAGATTTAAGAAAAAATAAATTACAAAAAGTTTAAGAATAATTTAAAAAGTTCAAAAACAGAAAAAGTTTAAAAATAGTTTAAATAGTTTAAAATAGCAAAAATAACAATTCTAAAAAAAAAGAAAAAAGAAAATTAGATAAATCTAGAATTGTTTACCTAATTCGTAAGCTTCTTTTAATTTGTCTTCTTGCTCTTCTGCAACGATTCCAGCAGGACCTGCACTGCCTGCATCGACATATCCAATTACATCATATCCCATAAATGTAAATGGGGACATTTTAGTTAATTCAATGTAATTTTTATATGTTCCTTCAGGCTGATTTTCAGTGAAGATAAGTGCTGCCTTACCACTTAAGCTTTTATTAGGGTTTTGTCCGATAGCATAGAAACGGTCAATTATGGTTTTTGCTTGTGCAGACATTTGACCATAGTAAATAGGAGTTGCAAAGATTACACCATCTGCTGCAACCAAATCGTTAATGATCTTGTTACCGTCATCTTCACGTACACATTCCGGGTTTTCTGCACAGTGCATACAGGCCTTACAGCCTGCAATGTCTTCCTCCTCAAGGTAGTATTTGACTACTTCATTACCGTTTTCCTCTGCACCCTTAATCATTTCATCCATTAAAACGTCACAGTTTCCACCAATACGTGGGCTTCCTTGCAATGCAATAATTTTCATTTTTCATGCCTCCAAAATAATTCAATAGTATTTAATAATTTAAATGATTATTAATTACATATTATTGTTTATTTTAAAAATTATTTAAAGTTTTTTTAATTAAATAAGTTAATTAAGAAGTATTTTCAACAAATCTACAAACTAACTAACACCATTATCAACACCATCAACTACATTAGCAGAGTCATCAGCTTTAGGAACGGGAACCTCTCTGATAAGCACTGTAGCTTTTCCTGAAATAATGTACTTATCATTTGCAGTACTTATAAGAACTGTATGCTTGCCAACTGTAAAGGTTTTGGTGTTTAGCTTGGCTATTCCATTTTTATCTGTCTTAACTATATAATTCTTATGTGTTTTTCCTGTGAAAACCTTAAGATTAACCTTTACCCCTTTTAATAGGGCATTTGTCTTTTTATTCCTTAAGCTTAACTTCATATAAGTGGTCGTATTGAATTTTCTTGTAATGTTAGGGCTGTAAACCTTTGTTTGAATCTTAAAGAGCTTATCAATGTTTCCAAATTTATAGTATCCGAGATATTTCATGTAAGGAGTTCCGGAAAGTTTGGATTTGCTGATATAATCCCCTAAGAAATTAACATTATCACTTAATCCAACAGTATATCTGCCTACAAGATTTCCCTTATCATTGGAACCGTAAACCTTTACCATTGCAGTTGTCTTATGGTTTTTAGTGGTTCTTTTATAGAGGTAAGTCATGATGTTTCTTCTATTGATTCCGAAAGTGTCAGTAGCAGCTATCTTCAATGCAGCCTTAGCAGTGCTGTTTGAAAAGCTCTTATAGTTTCCCTTGCGGAAATAATATCTTGAATTAGGAACATCCAAATATTCGCCGTTCTTAAGCTTACCTGTAATGTATCCGCTTCTCCAAACTACTGCATATCTTCCATTAGGAGCCACAATGGCAAAATGACCGGAGTTCAATTGTTGCTCTTGAGCCTTGATCTTATTTAAAAGGGAACTGCTGATGCTGTTGGAGGACACTATTTTTCCAGCCAGATTTTCGATATTCTTATTTACAGTCGGATTGTCCCAGCCCCCTGTGCCTATCAACCACCCGTCAGCGGTGGTGATTGCATGGAAAAAGTAGGTTCCTGTAAGCTTGTATTGCTTGATAGCATATCTTCCATGCCATTTCTTGGCCACAATATATAAGTCGGCAGCATAGGTTGAATCCCTTCTGAATGCAATTGCACTTTCATTTTCACTGACATGAACATAAATTGAAGAGCAGCCTATCTCTCTAGTGTTGACAACGTTTAATGTGACCTTAGCCCTGGAATTCTTATAAGATATGAATTGCTTTTGAGCATTGTCCATTATTAAAGTGGAAACCTTATAAGTTCCTGTCTGCAATCGTTTGCTTAAGGTGGCAAATCCCTTTTTGTCAGTGACAGCATAATAACTCTTATACTTGTTTTTTGAATAAAAGACCTTAAACAATACTTTAATTCCTTCAATAGGAGTTTTAGTGATTTTATTGGTCACTTTTGCCTTAAAGAAAGTTTCAGGAGCATAATACACTTTGGCATTTGATGTCTTGACCTTTAGAGGAGCCTTCTTAACATTGACAATTGTATTGATTGAAGAGGCCTCATAATCCTTATCACCGCCAAAACTGATTTTTACATTGTATTTCTTTGGCTTGAGACTTAATTTCAAGACAATCTTTCCGAGATTTCCTGTGGATCTGGAGTATGTTTTGCCGTTTAAAAGTATTTTGACTGACTTGTTTTTAATTGCCTTATTCTTTGAATCCCTTAAATAAATAATCAAGTTGGATTTTTCCTTATAATAAGTATTTACCTTATTTGCACTGAGTTTGCTTTGTGTCTTAGTTGGCTGAAGTGCAATCTTACTTGAATCTGTTTGATGTGATGAGATTTCGCTTATCTCATTATCAGTTAAATCCCCATCAAAATTATTATTTTCATTATCATCCAAATTATCATCAGGATTATTGACTTCACTAAAAATAGGATTGTCTTCATTATCCCCAGAAACACCACTAGAAGAATCCGCCAAAGAATCATCAATGGAAAGCATATTGGAATCATTAGGAAAATCAGCAATATTTGAAGCTGAAGCGATACCTATGCCTAAAACCAATATGAAGATTATTGGGATAATCGAATATTTTGCATTGCTTAGCATATTTTTCACCAAAACATTAAAATTTTATATATTTCTCCAATAAATCGAATATATAAACATTTATCCTATTGTTCAAAAGAATTTAATATTTTAAAAAGATATCTAATTTTATAATAAAATCAAATTCTATTTCCATGCCACTTTTAAAGCTGCTTCAATAGCTTCTGAAGTTTTTACCAAATCTTCTTCTGTGTGAGCTCCTGATAGGAAATTACATTCAAATTGGCTAGGAGGTATGAATACCCCATTCTTCAATAATTCTCTAAAGTATACCAAAAACCTTTTAGCATCTGATTTCTTAGCAGTTTCATAATTTAAGACAGGCTCTGGGTTGAAGTATATCTGGAACATTGATGAAAGGCCTACAACCTGCAAATCCAAGTTCAAATCATCAACAATATCCTTAATATTGTTTCTTAAGAAATCCCCTTTTCTTGCCAATTCACCATAAAATGGATAATCAAGTTTCTTAAGTGTGGAAAGTCCTGCTTGAATGGAAATTGGGTTTCCGCTAAATGTACCTGCCTGATAAACCGGCCCATTAGGTGCAATAAGAGACATGATTTCCTTTTTACCCGCATAGGCACCAATAGGGAATCCTCCACCTAAAACCTTTGCAAATGTAACCAAGTCAGGTTTTACCCCATAATACTCCTGTGCACCACCATGAGATAGCCTGAAACCTGTAATGACTTCATCAAAGATTAATAGTATGCCATTTTCTTCAGTGATTTCCCTTAAGAACTTTAGGAACTTGACAGTAGGTTCTACACAACCGATATTTCCCATAACTGGCTCTACGATAATACAGGCTATGCTTTCCCCTTCATCCTTAATGAGTTGGGTTAATGCTTCTACATCATTGAATGGAACAGATAGGGTATTTTGAGTTGTAGCTTCTGGAATACCTGCAGAATCAGGCAAGCATGCTGCACCGGAACCTGACTTTACAAGCACATAGTCATGAGCACCATGGTAAGACCCTTCAAATTTAACTATTTTATCCTTGCCTGTAAAACCTCTTGCAAGCCTAATGGCAGCCATTGTAGCCTCTGTACCTGAGTTTACAAAACGAACCATTTCAGCACAAGGAACCCTATCAATCACTTCTTGAGCCAACTTAATTTCATTTTCAGTTGGAGCCCCATAGGCAGTCCCCTTTTGCATTTGATTGTAAACATCATTCATCACATCATCATCACTATGACCTAAGAGGATAGGGCCATAAGCTAAACAGCAATCGATATAATCATTGCCTTCAATATCTGCAATATGAGAACCTTTTGCCTCTTTTACAAAGAATGGGTAAGGTTCAAAAGCACGTACGGGAGAGTTAACTCCTCCAGGAACGATATTTTTACTTATTTTAAATAATTCTTCTGAATTCATGCTAATTATTCCTTATAAATTATCATTACAATTTTTAATTTAATTAAACATTAATCAATTTAATTATTCATAAAAAATATATAATAATATTTTATTTATTTTAATTAATAGTTATTTCTATTTAAAAGTTTAAATTTGAAAAAATCACTTATTCAATTTAAAAATTAAAATTTTATAAAAACTTTAATAATATGAAAAATAAAATGATTTTAAAGATAATGAACTTAAAGGATGATAAAATGGATTTATTAGATGTAATGCTTAAAAGAAGAAGTGTAAGGAAATATACTGATGAGGAAATTCCAAATGAAAAAATGAATAGGATCATACAGGCAGGCTTGCTTGCCCCAACCAGTAGAAATCTGAAACCATGCAATTTCTTGGTTATTGAAGATAAGGAAGTCTTAAGGAAGATAGCTGAGTCCAAAGAGCATGGGGCTGCTTTCTTAAAGGATGCAAATAAAGCCATTGCAGTTATAGGAAATAGTCTCGTTGCAGATACTTGGATTGAAGATTCCTCAATAGCCCTTGCATTTATGCATCTAATGGCAGCAGAACAGAATATTGGAAGTTGCTGGATTCAAATTCGTTTAAGAAAAAATAAGGAAGGAGAATGCTCAGAAGACATTGTAAGAGATATTTTAGGTCTTGACGATTACTTTAGAATAGTTGGTATTTTAGCATTGGGAATTGAAGATGGGCATATGAAAGCCTATACCCTTGATGATATTGATAAGGAAAAAGTGCATTTTATGCCAAAATTGTAGAAAATAATATAAAATCTATTGAAAAGTTAAAAATAGAAAAAAAATATAAAATCTATTGAAAAGTTAAAACTAGTAAAAAAATATATCAAATTAAAAAAAAAAAGAAGATAGTTAAGAGCATTTACTCCAAACTATTGAAAAGATTTTTATTAAAGCTTTTTCACAAAAGTTCATCACAAAAGTTTGAACTATTGTTCTATTATCTGCTCATCTATAGCCATACCAAAGTGTCTTGCGCTATCGTCAATAAATCCTTTAACTTTCATTCCAGGCTTTAGGACTGAAACAGAGATTGGTTCATTATTTTCATCGACTAATCTTATGGTTTCTGCATTTTGAACCAATGACCTTATTTTCATATCCTCATATTCCGCTTCAATTAAAAGAAGTGGCCTTTTTTCTATCTTGGATCTGCCTACAATGGATTTTTTAGTCTTGCCTTCCTTATCAACGATTAACACTTCATCACCGGTTTCAAGTTCTGAAAGGTAACGTGTCTTATTGCCAGGCACCATCACATAAGCTTGTACAGGACCAGCATTTACCCTAAACGGTCTTGATGCCACATATTCGCTTTCCAGGCTTTCACTGTGAATGAAGAACATTGCCTTTGAATAGGAACCTATCAACATGCCTTCTCCAGGCTTCATCATAGTGGTTGTGTCAATGCAAACCCTATCCCCTGAACCTACAGGCTCTACATTGGTTATTGTCAAATCCCTTAATTCATAGCTTTCTGTTGAAAGCTCTTCAATCAGATTGGCCATGTCTTTGATCTGTGCAAAGTCCTTTGGTTCGAAGATGACTCCATCAGTGCCTACTTCCAATGTTTCCATAGCCACTTTTGCATCATCTGCAGTCTTTACTGCAGCTACAATATTGACATTTTCCTTTTGCAGGTCTGCAATGATGTTTTCAAGGGGAATAATTGTCCAATCGGTTGCCACAAGAATTACATAATCAACAACCCTTCCCAATGTCACAGCTAATTGCTCGTGCAACTTATCTGTGATGACTATATAGGCACAGACAGTTTTTCCACCATTTTTAGCTTCAGTAGCTTTTGCAAGGTCTGCTGATTCATTCAGATTGTCCTTAAGCTCTAAAGTTCCATCTCCTTCACCATCAATGCCAACTAAATAGATGTCAGCATCATCTTCATTGGAAATGATCTTGAAGTTTCCCACTTTCCTGATGTTTTCACTGTCTTCTGTGTCAAGAACATAGTCGATTCCTGATTCGAGTGCTGTTGTGATTAATTCTTTCTTATCATCCCACGCTTCCTTTGGGGACATAATCCAAGCGAATTTGTTTGACAATTTTAATCTCCTTAATTTCATTTTTCAACTTTGATAAAAGCATTATGCTAATGCAAATGGCATAAAACTATCATCAGCATCAATAATATTTATCTAATCGAGGAATTTCAATGCTTCCTCAACATCCAAATCATTGTGAACTACTTCTGAAATAGCTCTTGTAATCTTTCCAGGGTTTTCAGCTTGGAAAAGGTTTCTTCCAAATGCTACACCTGCTCCTCCAACTTCAAGGGAATCCCTTACCATTTCCAATAGCTCCCTATCGGTTTCAACCTTTGGCCCTCCTGCAATGACTACAGGAACCAATGCACCATCAACAACTTCCTTAAATGAGTCTGGGTCTCCGGTATAATTGGTCTTAACAATGTCTACGCCAAGTTCAGAGCCTACACGTGCTGCATGCTTTACCATTTCTACATCATGTTCATTGGTTACTTTCTGTCCTCTTGGGTACATCATTGCAAGAAGAGGAATGCCCCAGTAACTGCAGGTCTCTGAAATTTCACCAAGTTCCATCAACATTTCAGGTTCGTTTTCTGAACCTATGTTTACATGGACAGACACTGCATCAGCACCTAATTGAATTGCCTTTTCCACACTGGTTACAATTACCTTGTTGTTTGGATCTGGGCTTAATGAGGTACTTGCAGACAAGTGTACAATAAGACCAATGTCCTTACCATATCCTCTGTGTCCAAGTCCTACAATACCCTTGTGCATAAGTATTGCATTTGCTCCCCCTTGGGAGATGCTTTCAACGGTTTCATCCATATTGATTATTCCTTTTATTGGACCGCTTGATACGCCATGGTCCATAGGAGCAATTACGGTTCTGCCGGTTTTCCTATTGAAAATCCTTTCCATACGAATTCTTTTACCTATTTCAGTCATAAGATTAGTCTCCTTATAATAATTTATACATTATTAATATTTATTGATATAGTTTATATATTTTTAGTTGATGTTTAGTTAATGAATATAATCTTAAATAAACAAGTCATGAAAAATTATGAAAATTTTTTAGAAAATCATAATAAATTTTAGATATTAATGTATATTTTTATACATTATTGTATTTTTTAATACAATATTTTATTTGTTATTCTTAGTATATAAATCTTTTTGACATCATTGAATTTCAGTTATTTTTATATAATTGTACCAATAAAAAAAGAAAATGATGACAGAAAAAATTAATTCCAAATTCTATGATTACAATCGTTTAGGGGATTTGCTCTTTATCTTTCACAAAAATCACAAGACCTACCTAAACAATGCATTGGAAGAATATGACTTAAATTTGATTCAGGTATTATGCATGCTTAGAATACATAATGAAGAAAACTTAAATCAAAAGGACTTATCAGACAGCCTTTACATTACAAAAGGAGCCATCACTAAAGCTATTAAAAAGTTAGAATTTAATGGAATAATAATCCGGGAACAATCTAAGGAAGATAAAAGAAATAACGTTCTAAGATTATCTAAAAAGGGCGAAGACCTAATCCCAATCCTTGAAGAAATCAATAATGAATGGGAAGAGAAAATGGGATTGGATAAATTGGAAGAGGAATTTTTTAAAACTTTCATCGATTTGGCATTTAAATCCGCTGAATTAAATGATAATGAATAGCCACCATATAAAAATGCTTTTACTCATTTAAAACAATCTGATTTTCAAAAAATGCTTTTTTTCATTTAAAAACCATCTGTTTTTCAAGAATCATTTATAAAATTTTAAATATTTAAAATCATAAAATAGTATACAAGTAAACTATATTTTATTTTTTTATTTTTACCTCTTTTTTAAAAATATAGTTTGCAATAATTAATGGTGAGAAAAATGGATATAAAAAAAGTTGTAGTAGCTGGTGGAGGAGTATTAGGTAGCCAAATTGCATACCAATCCGCATTCTGCGGTTTTGATGTTACCGTTTGGCTTAGAAGCGAAGGCTCAATCGAAAGGGCAAAACCTAAATTTGAAAGATTGCTGAACATCTACCTTAACACTCTTGAAGCAATGAAAACCGACAAGTCTGCATACTGCAGAGGATTCAGCAAAAATGCAGACCTTAGCGATGAGGAGATTGATGCTTTAAAAGAGCAAGCACAAAAGGCATTTGACAGCTTGACCTTAACTACAAGCTATGAAGAGGCAGCAGAAGATGCAGACCTTGTCATTGAAGCAATTGCAGAAGACCCTAACCAAAAGATCCCATTCTATGAGGAATTGGCAAAATATCTTCCAGAAAAGACAATTGTCGTAACCAATTCATCCACATTGCTTCCAAGCCAATTTGCAGAGCACACAGGAAGGCCTGAAAAGTATCTTGCATTCCACTTTGCAAACAACATTTGGGCTCAAAACACTGCAGAAGTAATGCCACACCCTGGAACTGACCAAAAATACTTTGATGCAATCGTACAATATGCAGAGGACATCAACATGGTCCCTATTAAAGTATTGAAGGAACAGCCAGGATATGTGCTAAATTCCTTGCTTGTGCCATTCCTATCTGCAGGACAGGCATTATGGGCAAATGAGGTTGCAGACCCTGAAACAATCGACCTGACCTGGAGACTTGCTACAGGTGCACCTAACGGTCCTTTCCAAATATTGGATGTTGTAGGTCTTGTAACTGCATATAATATCGTTATCATGGACCCTAGATCAAAAGATCCTGAAACCACTCAAGGAAAGATAGCCCTCAAACTCAAAGAGAAAATAGATGCTGGTGAAACCGGCATCAATGCAGGAAAAGGATTCTACAATTATAAATAATCAAAAAATCCTTCAAATTTTCATTTATTTTATTATATTTTTAATTTAAATTTTTTATTTTTCTTTTTATTTTTTAAAAAACTGTTCAATTAAATTTGTTATTTTCTTACAGAATATTAAGACAAAAATTTTGTCCTTTTATTTAACTGTCCGAAATTTCTTAATTTAATTATCAATCTTAATTTTTTTTAAAATGATAATTTAACAAAATAATAATAAAAATTAATATTTCTAAAAAATGTTCATACAATTTGAAAATTAACTAAACATTAACTAGATTAATTATTAAAATTCTAAACTAAAAAGAAAGATTTATAAACATTTCTTCATATAAATAATTACAACAATATATTGTACAATATATTATCAAAAGACTTTTTACAAAAAATATATTTTAGGAGACATAAAATGATCGTAAGTGTTATTGGTGGAACTGGTCCACAAGGTTTAGGAATTGCTCTCAGATTAGCAATTGAAGGCGTTGAAGTTATTGTCGGATCCCGTAAAGAGGAAAAGGCATTAGACGTTGTTGCAGAAGCTAAGGAAAAATATGCAGACTACGACCTAAACATCAGAGGTTTGGCTAACGAAGATGCAGCAAAAGAAGGGGACATCTTAATCCTCACCGTACCTCTTGCAGCACAAAAGCCAACTGTAGAAAGCATTAAGGAATTCTGTACTGACAAGATTGTATTGGATGCAACCGTACCTTTAGAAACTGCAATTGGCGGAAAGCCATTCAGATTCATTGACTTAATGGAAGGATCTGCAGCAGAAAGAACTGCAAGCATCCTTAAAGGAACCGGTGCAAAGGTAATCTGTGCATTCTGTAACATAAGTAACTCCCACTTATCCAACATTCCAGAAGAAATCGACTGTGACTGCCTAATTGCAGGAGATGACAAGGAAGCAAAAGAAATTGCAGCAGAACTCATCAACAAGATCCCTGGCGTAAGAACCATCGACACTGGAATCTTGGAAAAATCCAGAATCATTGAAAAGATAACCCCATTATTAATTGGATTGAACATCAAATACAAATCCCATTACGGTGGACTCAGAATCACTGGAATTCCAAAATTAGACGAATAGATCAAATATTTATTCCAACTTTAATTATTCTATTTTTCAATAGAATAATTCTTTTTTTCTTTTTTAAGCAAAATTTCAATTAAACTATAAAGTTTTAAATACCCTATTTTTACATAATAAATGTAAACACTATTTTTCGGAAGTGATTCTATTAACTGGAAATTTAAGAAATTTGAAGAGATTACAACAAATGAACTTTATGAGATCCTAAAATTAAGAGCGGAAGTCTTTGTTGTTGAGCAGGATTGCCCTTATCAGGACTTGGATGATAAGGATAAACATGCCTATCACCTATTTTTGGAAGATGAAGAGAACGGTTCAATTGTTGCAGCAGTTTTGAGAATACTTCCGGAAAACATTTCATATGAAGACATGGCAATTGGCAGGGTAATCGTCAAGAAACCATACAGAGGCCAAGGACTCTCTAAAATCATGATGAATAAGGCAATCGATTTCATAATTGATGATTTAGGTAAAAAAAGAATTAGGCTTTCAGGCCAAGCTTATTTAACTGAATTCTATGAGGATTTAGGTTTTAAAAAAGTGTCTGATGTTTATTTGGAAGATGGAATAGACCACTATGAGTTTTTATATGAAATAGAATAAGATATGATAAGAAATTAATATAAGGAGACTTAAAATGAGTTTTATTGTTGTTATGGTGGAACTTTTACCAAAAGAGGGTGAGGAAGATAAACTGATTCCACTTGCAGAAGCATTGGTTGAAGAGACACTTAAGGAAGAGGGAAATATCGATTATAAATTCCTGAAATCCAATGATGGCACATTCCATATCATTGAACAATGGGAAAGCGTGGAGGCACTAAGCGGCCATATGGCTTCATCCCATTTCAAATCATTCTCCAAGGAATCTCGAGACCATATTGAAGATGAAGAGATCAAAGTGCTTAGAGCTGATGAATTGAATCTGTATGAATAGATTCAACTCATGCAATAAATTACAATTAAATTAACAAATTTTATATACAAAATTTTATTATACTCTTTTTTTTATACTATTATTATGAATATCATAAGGAATCTACCTTTGGCAATCACTGGACTTATCTTGGCCATATTATCATTAGGCAAGATATTTGCTGATTTCAGCAGCATATTTTTCATAATCGGATCTGTTTTAATATTCCTGGTTCTGTTAAAGCTCGTTTTACACTTTGAAGCATTCAACAAGGAATTGAATCAGCTGATTGCCTTAAGCACATTCGGCACATTCTCAATGGCACTGATGCTATTCAGCACATATCTGAAGCCATTGTTCCTGCCATTATCCCAAACTATTGCCTTTGGAATATGGATTTTAGGAATAATCATCCATTTGACAATAATAATCCTATTTACAAAAAATTACATATTGGCAAATTTTGATATCGAAAATGTATTTGCCACCTGGTGGATTGTCTATATCGGAATAACAATGGCAGCCATTACAGCTCCGGCATATGACCTCCAACAATATGGCTTTATCTTCTTTGGAATCGGTTTCATATTGATGATACCAACACTCATTTTGATCTCATACAGATACCTCAAGTTTACTGCAATAGAGGATAAAAATAAACCATTCATTTGCATCTACACTGCACTTTTATCAATCCTTCTTGTAGGATACGTGAATGCATTGAATATTAATGGAAACTTCCTAAGTGTTATCTATCTACTGGCATGCATTTTTTATATTTTTGCAATTTATCAAGCAATCAAACTGATCATTATAGATAAATTAAGATTCATGCCAAGCTTTTCAGCATTTACATTCCCATTTGTAATAAGTGCCATTGCCACTGGCGAAGCCTATAAGTTCTTTGGATTAAGCATTTTAAACTATTTATTCCACATTCAAGCCATCATAGCATTGGTTTTGGTAATATTCGTATTCTATAACTATTTGAAATTCCTGATTGAAACTGATTGAAACT
>JAUNXF010000112.1 GCA_030539935.1 Methanobrevibacter sp. | reverse complement strand
GAAAATTTTTGAATATGAAAATTTTTGATTAGATAGACTAGGCAAATTATAAAATATTGTTAAGATTTAAAAGAGTTGAGTTTACTGAATTAATTAGTTTTCCCCACTTTCAAGGAAATAATCTTCAGGAACCAATTCCTCTAACTGATGATAAACCTTGCTGGAAATGCCATCTTTATGAATTTCAGGCTCCTTAACAATGGTTAGGCCTCTAATTCTCCTTATAATGCTGGTTTCACCTAATTCCTTATTGATTTCGTTAATGGTGGCCGCCAATGTCTTATTGATAACCTCATCAAGCATGTTCCTGTTTGTCTTAAGAATGATCTCAATGATTTCCTTATGCTTGTCTTCTCTCTCGCGAAGCCTTGACAATTCACCAGCATCGAAACTCATTTTAGTTTTTAAAACATTCATATCCTGCAATAATTCGATTCTCTCTTCATTTGACTCATTTAAATCCTTGTTCAATTTCTTGATTTCAGAATTCAAATCATCAATATCCCCATTCAGCTTCTTGACCTCATCAATAAGTGAATTTGACTCCTCATCAGACAAGACACTTCCGTTGATATAATTTGCCTTTTCTATTTGAGACAGTTTAGTGGTGAGTTCCAGATTTATGTTCTCCAATTCCTCAACCTTTGAAAAAAGAATCTTTTCCTTGGACTTTGCTTCCTTAAGATCATACTCCAACTTAACGACTGCCTCATCATCAGGAACCACTTCCAATGTAGACACTTCGATTTCAGAAGAAGTCTTCAATTCCTCATATTCCTGAGGAGTCAAAATTACAAAATCCCCTTCTTCAAGATTATGCTTTTTCACATCTTCCTTACCAATTGTGAGACTAATATTTCCTCTTGACTTATTAATTTTCCCAGCCTTGATAATCATATTTAATAATATGTTTTATGTCTTTATAAAGGTTATTATAAAATTATAAAAAATTATATCAGAATCCGAGCGATTTTATAATTTATATGAAAAAAATAAAAGAAATTTGTGAAAAAAAGCTAAAAATAAATAAATTTAAAATTATGTACATGAAAGAACATGAAATTTCATGCAATAAATTCATGTAATGAAAATCATGGAAAGATTCGCTAAAAAAAAATGATTAGAAAAAAGTAAAAAAAGAATATTTTTTTAAAGACAATGAAAATTGCAGATAATTTCAGCCGATAGATGATTCCTTAGAAAAGGAAAGAAAGGAAACCGGATTCATCTTCCATGCATCCATTGATCCAATTGATGAAGTTTGCATCTGGGGAACCGTATCTTTCAGCTTGAGTGTGGCCTTTGCCCCATACCGGATTGAATTCAACACTATCAACATCCCCACAATCTTCCAAGGCAAGAGCCAAATTAGCCTCAACCGTAAATGAGGTGTCTCCCTGTTCAATGCCAGAATTGATTCTCCAATACTTGGCAGGGTGTGAATCTCCGCTTCCATCATAGTAACTGCATAGATAATACATTGGATTATACATGTTTGAACGATTTTCTATTGTGCTGTTCAGTTTATCCACTTGAGTCAGGTCACTTGCATACTCATCAGCATGCAACGGATTGTAATCAGAGTACTCGGAGTACTTATCCCCATTTGCCTTTAGGAGATTTGTCATAGTTGCATCAAAGTGAAGGGAATCCTTCTCATCATTTCCAAACAAGTCATTTTCCGCTTGGGCCTTACCTAAATCATCAAAGGCGCCAACATCCTTTGAAGGGGATTTGCAATGATTTACAAATGATCCAATGCTTGCAATGTGTGCAGTGTTTGTTGAACTGTTATAAAAGATCCATTCCTCATCGCCATTCAATGAATCAATATAGTCCTGTGGAGTCTGATATGTTTGGGATTTTGAAGTGTATGGGAATTTTGTGTCCTTCAAGAAATTGTTCAAGGAACCTTCCACAACAGAAAGCATATAATCATAATAGGATCCAGAGGTGTAGATTCCATCATTGGCCCCCTCAAGACTTAAGGTGTGTCCATTACCTTTAAGCTTCAGGCTATTGATGTACTTTGCATATGCACTGGCCATATCATCTGATAATGCTCCGGTCCATGTGCCGTTTCCACGAGTTCCACTTGAAGAGTATTGGCCCATAGCCCATTCATAAGCCTCATCAGCAGAATCCAAAGAAGTGATTGGACACCAGCACATTGCTCCACAAATGCTGTCTGAAAGCTTGTTTCCATTCCTGTCCACAAGGGCTGCCCCAATTGATTCAAGGTATGGGACATATAAATCACTATCACCGCTTGCACCTAAAATGGCACTTTGAGCTCCACCGCCGCTATGGCCGAAGGCAAAAATTCTTTCGCTGTCACCTGGAAGTGTATCCCCATTGAATCTTAAATAGAGAACAGCAGCCTTTAAGTCAGCTACACCCCATGGGGCTCCACCGGAAAAATTATATCCATTCTCCTTGCCTCTGCAACCTGCATCAACATAGATTAAACCGGCATCTGTGAATGTTTTTACATCATTTGGATTATAAGTCTTAGGGCAGAGATGGGCAGAGTAACCTGGAGTGTTGATTGGCATTACAATAGGGGCATTGCTTGCAGTGAAATTGCCCACATTGGAATTTATTACAGAACAGGAATAAGTTCCATTAGGATTTTCTATTCCGTTAAAGTAATCTCCTGGAACATATATCGCCAAAGACTCATATTTTGAGTTTTCTGGATTTGCACAATATGGAATTCCCAATTGGTAATAAATATTGTTCTCCTTATCATAGTGCCAATTGGAATTATCAATAGTCAACTCATTAGTCAATTCATTAACATCAACCTCATAATTTGAGGTGCTGCTGATTAAGCCCATTCCACTTGCAAGTGACAATAATGTGAAAATTGCAAAGACTATAATAATGAGTGAAATGAGAATCTGCTTTCTTTCCATAATGACCACAATCCAAAAAATAATTTGATAATTATTAAAAAATTTTTATAAATAAATATATTCTTAACATTTAAGTTAATAAATCTTTATAAAAAAATCTAAAGTAATAAAAACTAACTTATAAAAAACTAAAAAAAAGCAAAACCTCTATAAAAAATTAAAAAAAGCAGAACTTCATTATGAAAAAAGTAAAAAATTTATTCTAAAATTTCAAAAGTTCTAACTATTTCCATAAATTTGGAAACAATGCCGCTTACTGTTCTAAGTTCAAAGATGTAAACAAAACCATCTTCCAAAAAGACAACGGAAAACATTTCAAAATCGATTTCAGGAATGGAAATCTTGGAATGGGTTTGAATGCTTGATCTTTTGCCAACATTTGCTATCTCAGAGGATATGATCTGAGCATTATCATTCAATAAGCTCTCTTCGATTATTTCCTTAAAAGCATCCAAGGAAGGCATTTGAGATTCAAATGCAATCACATTCAATAAGCTTCCATCAAGATAACTTAAAGTTGCAATGCAATCAGGATTATTATCCAAAGGAATTGCTTCCAATTCCCATTCATCAGAATATTTGAAAGATAACTTTTCATTTGAACATATATTTAAATCAGACATAAGGACACCATCTATTAAATTAAATTTTTTAAATAATATGATATAAATTTTTTTAATGAAAAATTACAATGTAATTATAATTTAACAACTTGAAACAATATTACAATGTAATTATAATTTAACAATCTGAGACAATATTACAATGTAATTATAATTTAACAGTTTAAAATCAATATAAACATTAAATAAAGAAATTATAACCATTTAGAAATCAAATAGAAAGATTTAAATGCGAATAAGAACAAATAAAGAATTGGGATTAACATTTATACTATAATACCTAAAAATAATTATAAAACGATTTAGCATTTATTCACTCAATAGATCAATACTCAATAATTACAATATCAATTAAACACTCGAAAACTACATTTATATTTGTTAATCCCTCACACCCCCTATTTTTAAAAAATCTTCTTTAAGTAGAAAACTTAGAAAAATAGCTAATAAGAGCAAGAAAAACTATTTTTAGACAAAAATAAAAAAAATAAAAAAAAATAAGTCCTTATTTAA
>JAUNXF010000039.1 GCA_030539935.1 Methanobrevibacter sp. | reverse complement strand
TATCTACAGTAAATTTTTCAGCCAGTTTTGAAAAGTTTTGTAAACTTTTTTTTAGTATATTTGAAAAGACTTATAATATATTAATACTAATATAACAATTGATAATATTAAAACTAAAAGAATTTTTCAAGCATTTTTCAAACATTTTCAAATATTTTTAGTTTGAAGACATTTTTTTATTCATAATAAATGAGGAATAATATGAAATTTGATCCACACATTCACAGTATTTATTCATGCGATTCTCGTTCAAAACCTATTGACATTTTGATACAAGCTGAAAAGATAGGATTGGATGCAATTGCAATCAGTGACCATAATGAGATTAAGGGTTCAAGGATTGCAAGGTCTTATGGGGGAAGCATTATTGTTGTTCCATCAATAGAAATCTCATCTGATAAAGGCCACATTTTAGGATTAGGTGTAGATGAGATCATTCCTAAGGGATTATCTGCTGTGGAGACTGTAGACAGGATTCATGATGCTGGAGGACTTGCCATTGTACCTCATCCGTTTTCATATTATAGGCATGGGCTTTTTTGCAATGTTGACAAGAACCTTGGGGTCGATGGTGTGGAAACCAAAAATGCAAGATATATTTTCGGATACTCCAATAAGCAGGCCCAAACCTTAGCATATAATAAAAGGCTTGCCACATTAGGCGCAAGCGATTCCCATTTCATTAAGTCTGTAGGGGACGCATATACAGAAGTTAACACCAAAGGATACGATTCTGTAGATGGGATATTGAAAGCCATTAGGCATAGGCGCTGCAAGGCAGTTGGCCATAGGACAAGCAATTTCCTTATAGCCAAGGAAGTATTTGTAAAAAAGGTCCTAAGAAGGTATCCTAAAAGAGAGGAATAGCTTCCGTTTTGGCATTCATTTTTTGATAACTTTTTCTATTAAATGATTTTTTCTAATTTTATTTTTCTTAAATTGTCTTATTTTCTCTGATTTTAATATTTTTATTTCATTATTTTATTTTTCTTAAATTATTTATTTCCATCTAATTTTAAATATTTTTACTTTATTTACTATTTGTAATAAATATTAAACCTTAAACTTATTTTAAACTATTTATAACTCTTATTTTTACTTTTAAAATGCTCTTAGACTATTTTTTTATTCCCATATATCAAATTTTATATTAGGTCTTAAAAAAAGTTTTAAGAATTTTTAATTAATTTATAGGAGAAAATCAAAATGGATGAATTCGAAATAAAATTATTTGAAAATCAACAAATTCGCAGAAAATGGGATGCAGAACTTGAGGATTATTACTATTCTATTGTAGATGTTATAGGAATACTCACAGAAAGTAACAATCCTAATAGGTACTGGGCAGATTAAAAAAGAAAATTTCTGAGGAAAAAGCCCAACCATTCGAAAATTTCGAAAGGTTAAAACTCTCGGCAAAAGATGGTAAAATGCGCTTTACAGATGTAGCTAACACAAAACAACTATTCAGAATCATACAATCCGTCCCATCTCCAAATGCAGAACCGTTTAGATTTGGCTTGCTGAAGTGGGCAAGGAGCGTATAGATGAAATAAAAGATCCTGAAAAAGCTATTGAAAGAGCAATTGAAGCATATCGCAGGAAAGGATACAGTGAAGAGTGGATCAGTCAAAGAATGAGGTCCATAGAGGTTCGAAAGGACTTAACTGGTGAATGGAAAAATCGTGGAGTTAAATTTGGAGAATATGGCATTTTGACCAATGAAGTCAGCAAAGCTTGGTCTGGGAAAACTGTACCTGAATATAAGGAATTTAAAAAATTGAAAGGGGAAAGTCTTAGGGATAATATGACCAATGCCGAATTGGTTTTCAACATGTTGGCTGAAGTGTCAACCACTGAATTGAGCCGTGGCATAAAGCCAAATAATTTTGAAGAGAATAAGTATGTTGCAAGGGAGGGAGGTGGAATTGCAGTTGATGCACGAAGAAAGTTGGAGAGAAAATCCGGTCGCAAGATAATCAGCAGTAGCAATGCCAAATATGATAAAAATGTTTTAGATGTTTGAAACTAATTATTTATTTAATTAAAATGTTTTAGATGTTTGAAACTAATTGGCATTAATTTTTAATAAAATGTTAGATATATAAAATTAATTTTTGTATATCTAATTTTTCATTTTTCAAACTAAATTACGCCTATTGCCAATGTCAAAAAGTTCCTCATTCCCGGTGCCAATCCTAATACAAATACTGTTAATTTTAATAGATTTTTTATAGTCAAGTCATCGAAATATTGATCGATAATGTATAATACTGAAAGTACAACTATAATTTTCATAGGGAACACTGTCAGATATGTACCAAATAATCGATTTAGAGCATTTGGTAAAACATGCTGTTCATAGTAATTGAAGCACTCTACAGCAATAAATGTTGTAGAGGCATCGAACAAATGTGCCAAGATTATGGCCCTATTGATTTTATCGGATAAAAGTTTTACAATTGACGAATAATTCTTCAGCAATTTTTCTCCAATATGAAATATGAGAAGGACTATCAAACTTACAAAAATAAATGTTGATAAAATGTAGATCATTGGCTTAATGTTTAGGTTTGGAATAAGAAATAGGGTTGGAATGAGCAAGACTATTCCAATCATAAATAAGGTATATCGATAATCTATATTTTTTCGCTTAAATAATTCTAAACTGAATAGAAATGAGAAAATTGTTATAAGGCCAACTAAAATGTAAATCCCTGGAGTAATCAGGAAAACAGTTTTTGGGAAAACCCCATTATCCACCAATGCCCTAATCAGACATCCGAATATGACAAATGGAATTATTGAGCAGATGATTGATAGGGGATCAATTTCGATTTTTTTAAATATTTTTATGATTGCAAGTATGAAGACAAGCAGAATCAATGTATAAGCAACTGTATTGAAGACAGTATATCCTGAAAAGAAAATAGTTTGAATGAAGTCAGGAAGAAAACTGTCTACAGTTGGCATTTTATCACTTTAATCTAAAATCAATATTCACAGCAGCTTATAAGAATAATATTAAAAATAAAGAGTTTAGCTATTTTTTTCAATGGCTAATAATCTGTTAATTGAGTTGATGACTGCAACAACACTTGAAATGATTACGTCCTCTCTGGTTGCCCTTCCTGTTGCCCTATGGCCATCATTGTCTGAAATCACTACAAAGGTTTCTGCCAGTGCGTCGGTACCTCCGCTGACTGCCTCAAGCCTGTACTCTTCAAGATTAATGTCAACGGTTTCCTTTACAAGGGATTTGATTGCACCAATGGCTGCATCAACAGGACCTACCCCAATTTGAGAGGTTTCCATGATCTTCCCTTCGATTGAAAGCTTTACGGTTGCTGTAGCGGAGACAGATTCTCCAGTCATAACATTTAATCCAAGGAGTTTTATGTATTCCTTGCCGCTTGTGGAAAGCTCTGTAATTGCAATGGATTTCAAATCCTCATCGGTAATGCATTTTCCCTTATCTCCAAGTGTCTTGACTTGATTGTAGATGTTTTCGAATTGCTTAGGGCTGACTTCTATATTGAACTCTTCCAGTTTGGATTTGATTCCGGCATGGCCGGTATGTTTGCCAAGGGCTATTCTCCTTTTGTGTCCTACAAGTTCCGGCGGAATAGGCTCATAGGTTGAAGTGTTTTTCAATATTCCATCAACATGAATTCCAGATTCGTGGGCAAATGCATTCTCTCCAACAATTGGCTTTGTAGGAGGCATTTTTATACCTGTAATGGATCCAATGAAATTGGATGTGTCATACAGTTTTGTTGTATCGATGCCAATGTTGGCTCCATAAGCTATTTTCAAGCTTACAACAAGCTCTTCAAGGGAAGTGTTTCCAGCTCTCTCACCAATACCGTTGATTGTACAGTGGACCTGGTTTGCGCCCTCTTCAATGCCGATTATTGAATTGGATACGGCAAGCCCAAAATCATTGTGGAAATGAAGGCTTATAGGGACATGAATTTTCTTTCTAAGGATTCTTATTAAATCCCTTGTTGTTGAAGGCACAAGGATTCCTACAGTATCCGGAACATTTATTATATCCGCTCCAGCATTTTCAACTCCCTTGTAAAATTCTATAAGGTAATTCAATTCTGTTCTGGTTGCGTCTTCGGCTGAAAATTCAACAGTAAGGCCATGGTCCTTTGCATATTCAACAGCTTCAATGGCCTGATTCAATACCTCTATCTTGGATTTCTTCAATTTATAATCCCTATGGAGAGGGGAAGTTCCTATAAATAAGTGAGCATATGACAAGTCAGAATCAATCACTGCATCAATGTCTTTTTTCAAGACTCTTGCAAGACCACATAAGTTAGATTTAAAGCCCAATTCCACCATTCTTCTTGCAGCTTTTCTTTCGCCTTCGGAAACGGTTGGAAATCCCATCTCAATGGTGTCGACTCCAAGTTCATCCAGTTTCTGAGCTATTCTAATCTTCTCGTCTACAGTTAAGGCAATGCCTGGAGCTTGCTCACCATCTCTCAATGTTGTATCAAAAATACTGATCTTTTCAGGGATTTTTAATTCTTCCTTAATATCTTCAATATTTATAGCATTCATTTTTCCCTATCCTTATTTAGTTCAATAATCCTTATTGTCTCATTATAAATTTATTATAATTTTGCTTTAATTATACTTTTTAAAATTTATTATTAATAGTTATCTAAGGCAGTTTGATAATTTCCATCCAATTTAATGTATGGCTCTGCCCTCTTTACAACGACCCCTAGAATCTTAAGCTCTTCCAATTTTGTAAATGCTTTGTTTCTGCGAATGGCCATTATCTTTTTAGCTGATTTTGGGCCAATTCCAGGAACGCGAATTAAATGGCTATAAGGGGCATGGTTGATTTCTACAGGGAAGATGTTCATTTCCCTTGCTGCCAATATCTTAGGGTCTTCCTTTAAGGACAGCCTATCGTTTTCATCAAATACAAGTTCCTTCACATCAAACTTGTAGTCGCTCAACAAGGCATCAGCATGATACAGCTTAGCTGTTCTATCTGTATTGCACCCTTCCCTTTTCTCGAATTCTGTTCCCTCGACAGGAGAGAATGCACTGAAGTAGCTTCGTCTCAAGTCCACTTTCTTGTAGAGGCTTTCCATTCTCTTTAGGATTTCCAGGTCAGTCTCATCGTTTGCACCGACTATCAATTGTGTGGTGTGGCCGGACTTTGCAAATCCAGGATTCCTTTTGGCAATTTGATTCATCCAATCCAGCCTTTTAAGGATGTCCTTATTGTAATCCTTTGTTGTTGTTATTTCACTGAGGCCATCCTTTGTTGCAGCTTCTATATTCAGACTCACCCTATTTGCCAGACTCATTGCCCTTTTGATTGAGTCCTTTGATGCCCCTGGAATGATCTTTAGATGTATGTAATCATCATATCCATAGTCCTTTCTAAGGATTCTGGCAGTTTCGATGGTTTTTTCCATTGTCTCATCCACACTGTTTGATATCCCTGAGCTTAAGAAAAGGCCATTGACATAACCGTTATTGTAGTAATGGAGGAATGCCCTTGAAAGCTCTTCAGGACTCAATTCAAGACGGGTGAAATCACGTTTGCTTTGGTTGATGCAGTATTTGCAATCGTTTTTGCACTTGTTTGTCATCAATGTTTTAAAAAGAGGTATCTTGCATCCATTATGTCCTGTGGCATGGTAAATCCCTGGGAGATTCACTTGAGAGCTCTTGCTGTGGCTAACGTAATCGCACAGGTCATATTGGGCACTGTCTGCCAAAACTTGCATTTTCTCTAATGTAGACATGGTTTTCCTCTTTTATTATATGAATTAATTTTATTTTAGTTATTTTTCAAATAATATTATCTTTATTGTTATTTATAAATATTGACAATATTTGTATACAATTATTTATTTTTTAAAATTGAAATCATTTCCCATAGTTTTAAGAAAATTATAAATAAAATATATGCTAATCTAATATTATGAAAGTCGTACTAGCTGGAACTGGAAGTGCAGTTGGAAAAACAACCATTTCCACAGGAATCATGAAGGCACTTCAAGATGAAAACGTACAGCCATTTAAGGTTGGCCCTGATTTTATAGATCCTTCTTACCACACCATAGCTACTGGCAATGCATCAAGGAATTTGGATTCATTTTTCATGAATGAGTTTCAAATCATCAATTCATTTGAAAGGGCTATGAAAATATCCAAATCCAATATGGGCATCATTGAAGGTGTAAGAGGTTTGTATGAAGGAATCAGCCCTATAAGCGACATAGGAAACACTGCCTCTATTGCAAAGGCTTTGGATGCTCCTGTTGTTTTGCTTATGGATTCAAGAAGTTTGGTTAAAAGTGCAGCTGCGGTTGTTTTGGGCTTTAAAGCTCTTGACCCTGATGTAAGAATCGAAGGTGTTATTTTAAATAAGGTTAAGGGTCAAAGACACTATTTAAAGGCAAAAGAGTCTGTTGAAAAACTTGCAAATGTCCCTGTAATTGGAGGGATTCCAAGAAATGAGGAGATTGCAGTTGAAGAGAGGCACCTTGGCTTGGTTCCAGCACTTGAAAAGGAAAAGATCAATCGAAACATTGACCTTTGGGGAAAGATTGCAGAGGAATACATAGACTTGGATGCACTTAAGGAGATTATGAAGACATCCAGCAAATCTGCCCTCAAGGACAATCAAAATAAGGCCATTGAGTCTATGGAAGAAGGGCTTAATTATGGCCACCGCGTGGATCTGTCAATTCATGAGGATGAGTTTAATAAGGACCATAATGAAGCCATCAATTTGGAGGTCACCAATGGTTCTGCACCTGGAGAGCTGTGGAAGACAGGTAACAAAACTCCTATAAAGATAGGTGTTGCTTTAGATGAGATATTTACCTTTTATTATAAGGAAACATTGGAATCTCTTGAGGACAATGGTGCAAAGATTGTTCCATTCAGTCCATATAAGGATGAGGAGATACCAGATGTGGACGCTCTCTATATTGGTGGAGGATATCCGGAAGTCTTTAAGAAGGAACTTTCTGCAAATGAATCAATGTTGAAATCCATCCGTAGGTTCCATAATGAGGATAGGCCAATTTATGGTGAATGCGGCGGTTTGATCTATTTATCACAGTCCATAGACGGTTTGGATATGGTAGGTGCAATACCATACGGTTCCCAGATGACTCCACGGGTTCAAGGCTTGAATTATGTAGTGGCCAGGTCCAATAGGGATAACCTTATTTCAGAAAAAGGGGATGTTTTCAGAGCTCATGAATTCCATTATACAAAGCTTAATATTGACAGCACAAGGGATCTTGCATTTGATGTCCTTAGAGGAAGAGGGGTATTGGATAGTATGGATGGAGTAAGTGTGAGAAACACCTTAGCCAATTATATTCACATTCATGCCTGTTCATGTCCTAACTTTGCTTATAATTTCACTAAAAACATTTCTGAATTGGGTTAGCTTTTTTTTCATATCCCGATATGATTTCACTAAAATCATATCTGATTTGGATTATTTTAGCTTTCATTTTTTTTTAAAATTTTTTCTCATCCATATTTTTTAAAAATCTAAAATTTTTTTATATCAAATAAATTTTTCTTATTCTCTTGAACTTTTTTTTATAATTTTTGAAGTATAATGTATATGAAATTTTTTAAAATTTTTACAATTTTTTATCCAATATATTGAATTTTTTGTTTAGATCCATTTTTTTCTATTATTTTTTCCCATAAAAAGTATTACTTTAAAATTTTCTCCTAATTTTTTCCTGATATGTCGTAAAAATTTTTCAAATTTTTAAATCAATAAAAATATTTATTTTATCTTGAAACTTGAGTTTTTTTAGTATTTTTTTAAATAAATCTTAATTTACTTTTAATTTTCTGAAATATATATTTTAAATTCTTTTTTAATAGCTATTTTTTTAGGCTTTTTGTAACTATTTGCATATACAACGTTAACTCAATGATATTACATGATTATTTTAGTACATTGATGCATATGAATTCAATCTTTTTTGCTATTTTTTTCATTTTTCCAGATTTAGGCTTTCAGTTTTAGGATCTCTTAAAAATTTTTCATCAAAATAATGTCATTATCATTTATGGATGGGGATATTTTTTGTAATTGTTTTTTTAATCTTTTTGTAACTCAATTTTTACACTTGAAATCATACTTGCCATTTTTTTCACTTTTTTCAAAAGTTTTAAAGATTTGTTAACTCAATTTATCATATCATGTTTTCTGATGTAATATCATTTCCACTCAAGCAGATTTTTTCATAATTTTTTCAAATATTTTGAGTTACAAAATTAAGATTTTTTCGATTTTTTAAATTAAGTTTATATGCAATGAGTTAACATATATAATAATGTTAAATATTAATTAGCAATTGACACTAATTATAATAACATTTATTTTCAATTAATTTCAATGATAATATCAATTTATTCGAAGGTATTTTTTATGTTGGAAAAGGAAGTCAAACAGTATAAGAGAGGAAACAGTTTCACTTATCGTATCGATCTTTCAAAAAAGGATAATTTTGAAGGTGGAGAGAAAGTAATGATTCTCAGATTAAGTGAGCATGAATCTTATCTTAATGAGATTGACAGTCTCAAGCTTAAAATTGATGAACATAAAAATACAATTTCCGATTTAAAGCAATCACGCAGTGAGGCTGATTCCAGCATCAATGAGATAATGGAGCAAAGAAATCAGGAGATTTCTGCTAAAAACAAGGAAATTATGGATTTGGTGGAAGAGAATAAGTCTGCAATTGCGAAATGTTATGATATTATCGATGAGAAGGACCAACTTATCAAACAGGCTAATGAAGAGATAAGAATCGAAAGGGAAAAGGCCGATTTGGCCAAACAGAAAGCTGAAGAAAATCTCCTTGAAGAGAGAAAAAGACATGATGAGTTAGTTCTTGAAAAGGATAAGGAATTGCATAATGTAAACAAGCAGCTTCAGGACAGCCTTAAGGAAATCGCCTATAAGGATCAATTGCTGACTGCTGACAGATTATTGATTGACAGATATAAAAACAGAAGCTTCATTGACCGCTTATTGAACAGGCAACCAGATGACAGTGATTTGCTGATTGATAATAAGCCAAAGGAAACATATGTTTTGGAAGCTGAAAAAGAGGAATAGTTATTTTCATTTTTAGAAACTGAAAAAGAGGAATAATCATTTGACATGGGATATTCTATTCCCTCAATTCTTTTTTTATTTTTCATCATCATTGCAATATCATGATATCTTCTTTTCATATTCATTTTTTATTCATTGAGTTGTATTTTTTCTTAAAGTTTAATTGTAACTCTTAGACATAGATTTCAACTGTATAATGAGTTATCCTGTTATTATCATTTTTTTAAGATTTTAAGGCAAGAAATTTCCTGACATTCATTTCAAGTGTAAATTTTTTTCATATTTTTATAGAATTATTTTAATGTCATTATCATAGAATGATCATGGGAATTTTTATGCATCATCATTTTGGATTTAATGTAATATCATTTTTTAGAATCTTTTTTTCTAATTTTTTCCATCAAAAAATGATATTATCATATAATTTTCATAAATCTTTTCAATTTTTCAAATTTTTTTGCCAAATTTTCATATAATTCCATGAATTTTTTTATTACTTTTCAATTTTCTTATCTACAGTACTATTTGTTCGATATTTTTAGAATAATTTTCATCTAAAAATCATTTTTCAGACAAAATTTTTTTCTCGTGTAACTTTCCATCATATCTTTCAAATTTTTCAATATATTTTTCCATCTTTGCATTGGAAAAATTTTAATGAATTTTTTCATTTCATATTCTTTTTATTTTTCCACCATCATTTGAATTTCAGAAAAAGCCCATTTAATAAAGTTATTATAATAGTTTATACAAAATTTTATTTAATTGCCTTTTAGAATAATCGAAATTAAACTTTTATAGGGATTTTATGAATTCAAGTCATCTAGATAAAAAATTTGATCTTTTCCATCCGCTGATTATAATAGTTATGGTAATCTTATTTTTATTGATAGCCATGCCTATGTGGTATTTCTATAGGCAGTTGCCTGCTCCAAACTTTGACTTATACCTTTATATTGGAGTCGGTCTTTTGTTTTTTATTTTAGGCATCTTGTTAAGCAATCATCTAATGAAGGATAGATTTTCAAATTCAAATATCTATGGTTCATCTGAAAGGTCAAAATTGAATCCTAAAAAGCTGTCCCTATCTGAATCCTATTCTAAAAATGAGTTAGCCATAATCGGATTTGTCTTGTTGGGAATATTGCTTCAGATAATAAACATAGCTTTATTAGGTGGCATACCCCTATTCTCCGCTTCCTTAAAGGCTAAGGCAGCCACTAAGATATGGCTGCTTTCCTATATAATTTTCCTGCCGTCAATAAACATTCTCCTTGCAAAATACAATAGGAAATCCCATTATATTCTGCTTCTTATAGGGTTGGCCCTATTTGTTCTTACAGGATACAGGACAACACCGATTGCCATCATGCTGTCTTCTCTGATAACATTGTATTATACAAGGAATCTTGATTTGAAATACATGATCTTGGCGATATTGGCTATTGGGGCTGTTCTTTTGGCAGTGGGATTCATTGCCGTTCAGGCAATCAGTTGGCAGCATTGGCATTTGAATCCTGTAGAGCTTGTATCATATAGAGCCGCATTTACATTGAACATATTGTCCAGTGCAATAGCCAATCAGTTTGCAACAATGGGAAGCCTCTTTTATGCCACCCTTACCGGATTTTTCACACATACGGATCCAAGGGTCTTGGTCGGCATTGCCACAATCGGAAGAGACCATTCAATCACTTCCACAATATTCGGTCCTGCACTTCTGGATTTCGGCATTGTGGGAATGGCCATTCAGATGTTTTTATTAGGCATTATATTGAAGACCTTGCATTCTATTCAATATAATAATAAAAGTATTTTTACAGCATTTTACGGCATATTGCTTGCCCAAACCATTATTTGGATTGAAACTGGCCCTACCGATATAGTGGTTTGGCTATTCTATTTGATAGGCATTTTAATAATTATACAATCCTTGAGAGGTTTTGACTATGGAATCTAAAAACATTGCCATTGCAGGAGAGATCACTCCATCAAAAACCATCATTCCAATCATTGAAAAGCTGAAGGAAAGAGAAGGTGAAGACAAGCTAAACTTTAAGCTGAATAAGATAATAGGCCTTTATCATGGAGAATCCTCTAAGTCCTTCCTTGAACCTTATTGTGATGAGCTCTATTCTATTGGAGAGGGAAGAAGAGGCAAAAGGAATTCTACAGGAAAATTGGCATATCTCATATCAAAGGACATTTTAAAATCATATAATGCCCTCAAAGGAAAGAAAATTGATTTGTTGATTACAGCTGGAAATGCAGGTGATGTCAGAAAATCTATTGTAGCAGCCAATATCTTGAAGATTCCAGTTATCCATATAGAGCAGGACATCTACAATCCAATTGAAGTCATCTCCCAAGCGAATATGGTAACTGTACCTTCCGAGATGTATAAGGAATATCTGGAGAAAAACTATAGGCTTAGGAATGTTGCCAATATAAACGGCTATCCAATGGCTAAGTATGTTGACAACTACATTAAAGGGGATAACCTAATAGACAAGGATGAAATCTATGGGGAATATGGAATGAAGGAATTTGTTCTTGTCGTTCTTGGCGGTGATTTGAAGGATGATGAAATTGAGCCATTGATAAGGGCTGTTGAGGAGCTTAACCTCAAGGTATTGATTGCACCTTACAGGTTTGACAGAAACATGGTTCAGGAACTGATCCTATCTCCGAATATCAAGGTTCTGCCACAATATGTTGATCTATTGAGCTTTATGAATGCAGCATCACACCTTATATATGCTGCAGGCATGGGGATGACAATTGAGGCAGGGGTGTTCAATATCCCATCATTGAAGATAGAGGGATTCCATAAGACCCATGGAAGCGTAGATTTGGCAAATGAGCTTAATATTCCTATTGTAAAGATCGATGAGATTCCAAAGGCATTTGAAAATCTGCCGGAGCAGAAGGAATCAGAGCTTGTAAAAAATAGTGAAATAGCTATTGAAAAAGTTGTAGATTTAATAAATGACTTTGATGAGAAATCACTTAAAAGAAGTGGATTCAAATCTACAAAGAAAATATGGGATAGCCGAAAGGTATACAGATAATTAATCCTAAAGTTTTTTCATCCATTCTTTTTTAAATTTTTTCTTTATTTATTTTTTTATATATTATCTATTTTATTCAGCATCCTCATTCATTGTTTCAAGCAGGAAGCTAACCGGACGGAATCCATCATTGCATGATATCATTGCAGACCTTTTATTCCTCATCCAGCCGTCATAAAAGTCTTCGGCACCATTAGCCAAAGCGAGTACAAATGGAGACAGGACTTCCCAAGCGCTTGGACAGAAGTCATCTGGCTTTTCCCAGCCATTGGCTATAAAGACATCTCCGCATTCAACATCACATTCATGCTCCAATGGGTTCTCATACTTTTCAATCAGGTCATCATGCCTTACCTTTTTCATCACTGTAATCTTCACTTTCTTCAATTGGCTCACCTATTGATTTTTTTATTAATTTTTTATCTTTTATAGTTTAAATATTTTCGATGATTTTTTAATTCCAAAACTTGATTTGTTTACAAAAAATTTTAAATATAAAAATTTATTTAAATTTAAATGGAATATGGAGGAATCGATCTAAATGGACAAAAAATTGATTATAAGATACATCATGCTTGTACTTGGAGTAAGCATAATGTCTTTAGGCATTGCCTTGTCTCTTAAATCCACTTTAGGTACTCCTCCCATATCATGCATTCCTGCAGTTTTAGCTGTAGCATTTCCTTTTAGTGTAGGGGAATTTACAATACTTTTCAATGCACTGCTTGTTTTGTTCCAAATTGCTCTCCTGAAGAAGATCACAGTATCCCAGATAGCTCAAATGTTGGTTTGCATCCTCTTTGGATATATGATAGATTTTAACTTATTGGTCTTTGACTTCATCAACCCGCCAGATTACCTAAGCCAATGGATTCTGCTTATTATCAGTTGCCTTGTTCTTGCATTCGGACTTGTCATTGAAGTTAAGTCAGACATTACCATGCTTCCTGGTGATGGTGCAGTGGTGGCCATTGGTGAGGTTTTAAACAAGGACTGGGGCAAGGTAAAGCCATTTTTTGACATTGCTATTGTAATCATGGGGATTGTTTTGGCATTGATATTCATAGGCCATCTTGAAGGAGTCCGTGAGGGAACCATCTTTGCTGCAATTTCTGTTGGATTCATCATTCAATTCTATAATAAAATTTTTGGCCATAAAATAGATGCTTATTTGGAAGATCAATAATAAATTCATAATTTTTTTATTTTACTAAATTTTCCTTATTTTTCTGAAAATACTTTTTATCTGTTCTTTATTTTTTTAGTAAGATTTTGATAAATTTACAAAAAAATTATTCTAATATATAAAGTTTTTTATTTGTTTTTTTACATTAAGTTTATAAAAAGCAAATGCCATAAATATAATTGTGATATTATGGTAGTTAAAATTGCAATTTTAAGAAGTGGTAATATTGGTACTTCACCAATATTAGATTTATTATTAGACGAAAGAGCAGACAGACCAAACATCGATGTAAGAGTATTTGGATCTGGAGCAAAAATGAACCCTGAACAAGTCGAAGACGTTGTACCTAAGTTCAAACAATTCGACCCAGATTTCTGTATTTTCATTAGCCCAAACCCAGCAGCACCTGGTCCAGCTAGGGCAAGAGAATTATTATCTGCAGAAGATATTCCTGCTATTATCATTGGTGACGCTCCTGGTAAAGGTAAGAAAGATGAAATGGATGAACAAGGTTTAGGTTACATTATTGTTATGGCAGACCCAATGATCGGTGCAAAAAGAGAATGGTTAGACCCAACTGAAATGGCTATCTTTAACGCTGACATCATTAAAGTATTAGCAGAAACTGGTGCTTTAAGATTAGTACAAAAAACCATTGACGGCATTATCGAAGCTGTAGAAGAAGGTAAAGAAATCGAATTACCAAAACTCATTGTAACCGCTGAAAAAGCAGTAGAAGCAGCTAACTTCCAAAACCCATACGCAAAAGCAAAAGCTATTGCTGCTTACGAAATGGCTGGTTCTGTAGCAGGATTAGACATGAAAGGTTGTTTCATGACCAAAGGTTTCGAAAACTTCATTCCTTTAG
>JAUNXF010000038.1 GCA_030539935.1 Methanobrevibacter sp. | reverse complement strand
TTATTAAATCTTTAAAAATTTAAAAAAAGAAAGAAAATTGGAAATTATTAAATCTTTAAAAATTTAAAAAAAGAAAAAATAGATTATTTAAGCATAGTACTGAAGAGGCTTGTCATCATCTTCCTCTTCTCCTAGGCCAAATAATGCTTGGAACAGTTCAGAGATGTCCTCTACAGGACCGATTCCCATAGAAAGGCAGGTGCCGATGTAGAGCTTTTCGACTTCATCCTCATCATCTGCTATCTTTTCACCATTCTGTGATTGGAGATAACCTAAGAGATAAGCAGCCATCATAGGGCTCACATTAGGTGTGCGTCTCCTTCTTGGTGCTTTCTTTGGTGCTTTACTTGGTGTCCTTGGTGCTTCTAGTTTTTTTATGTTTACGCTTTTTTCCATCATTTTTTTATCACCGGAACAATACTATGCACATGATTGCTTATAAAGGTTTGCTATATTAAACCATATGTGGAAAATATTTTGATTTAAAAAAAAAATAGTGAAAAAATGAATTAAAAAAAAAAATAGTGGAGGAATGAATTAAAAAATCCATACTAAGTCTCATATTCCACATCTGACCTCAATCCCACAAGGGAAGCACAGACTGCTATGACACATAAAATAGCTGAAATGATACAGGAAATCCTTGAGCTTTCCATAAGGAGAGGATAATACTCTGGAATGATAGGTACATTGCCCATAATGTATGCAAATATCACTGTCAATAGGCCTATGCTTAATGTCTGTCCAATGACCCTCATTGCTGCAAGTGATGCTGAAGCTGTTCCGGTTTCCTCCTTTGGAACTGAACTCATGATCGCATTTGTGTTTGGAGTTGAAAACATTCCATAACCTATTCCCTGAAGGAACATGGCAATCAATATTACATACAAGGGAGTTGACTCATTCAGGAAGCATAGAATCAGTATTGCCATTGTAACAAATCCCATACCTATCGCTGCAAGCTTTTGAGGATCTATCCTATCCGAGATTCTGCCTGATATAGGCGCCAATATTGCCATCATAACAGGTGTCACTATAAGAAGGAGACCTGAAATTTGAGTATTTAACCCCATAATATACTGATAGTGATAGGTTAGAATGTATGTGATGACAAAAGTTGCAAGATAACTAATCAATGATGCTAAATTTGAAGAGAAGAACCTAGCATTCTTAAACAACCTCACTTCAAATACAGGATTATTGACTCTCAATTCAATATACCCGAAGCAAATTATCAGTGCCAAACCAACCACCAGCAGTATCTTACCTAAATCTGTGATGATTACTGTGAATCCATAAACAAAGAGCAGTATGCCTATCATGTATATGATGGACCCGACCTTATCTATGACACCATCATACATTGTCCATTCATCACCTAAAGACCAGCAGAGATATGCTGAAAATATGAGGAACGGGAGCATGCAATAGAATATGCTTTGCCATCCAAGGTAATAGATCACTATTCCACCTATGACAGGTGCTGATGAAAGACCTATGTATACCCCTGCGATGTTCAATCCTAAAGCCTGTCCACGTGTTTCAGGAGGCACTGCAGATACGATCAGAGCCATGGATGCAACATTGATGAATGCTGTACCAATCCCTTGGATAACCCTTGAGAAAAGCAATAATTCGCTTGAAAAAGAGAAACATGAAATCAAAACGCCGATTATAGTGACTATTATTCCAATCAATAATGACTTCTTGAGGCCATATTTGCTTGTGAGCTTTCCTAAAGGTATTGACAATGCGGCGATTGCAAGCAGAAATATGGTGGCAACCCAATTCTGAACTATATTGCTCATTGCAAGCTCACGGGCAATGAGAGGAAGTGCCACTGAAATGTTTGCCAGAAAGGCAGTTACAAATGAGACAACTGCAGCAAGCAGAATAACTGATTTTTCCAATCCTAACCTATTGACAATACTCATATAAACACCTGATTATTAGATATTATTAATTATAATTTGGATTGAATATAAATTTTTATATAATCTTTAAAAAAAGTACTTAATCACATAATCTTAAAGAGGCATAGTTTGTAGTTTAAAAATGGCAAATAGTTAAGATAAGTTAAAAATCTAATAAAAATAGTTAGAAAAAAGATTATAACGATTCGCAGAAGAGATTGCTATTATAATGTTTTGTGATTTAGAATATTTTTAAATAATATTTGGATTGTAGTGATTTTTAAGATTTAAATAAACTTTTAATACCCACAAATCGTTATAATCTTATCTAAATGCATTAAGGAGAGAAAATAAGTAATGACATACTTATTAACTTAAATAAACACAATACCCTTTTAATAATTTTTTATTATCTCTAAAGTTTCTAACAATTTTCAAGGTAACACAGCGATAATATGAAAATAATAAAAATTTACTAAAAAGTAATATCATGTTCAATTAATATATTGTAGTAATAATCATATAAAGTTTTTCTCAATACTGGAGCCTAAAAAAAGTCTAAATTAGTAATACCCTTTATAAAGAGTATTATTTTTTAAATAGATAACAATGTGAAAGTAATAATAAAATTCTAAAAAGAGTAATACTGGAAAATAGAATATAATTCTAAAAAATAGAATAAAAAAATAAAATAAAAGATTATTTATTCCCCGCCATGAAAAGATTTTGGTCAAGTTTTAAACTGAACAGGAATCAAAAGCATTTTCGGTAAAGGTTTTTGACGAAGTCAAAAAGCTTGTTAGAAAGCTCCTCCACCTCCACCACCGGAACCGCCGCCGATTCCACCAACGGAGTCATTGGCTGCTGATATAGTGGATGATGCTGTAGCAAATGAACTGTCCACATGATTGTATCCGCCAAGGTAATAGAACATAAAGAGATCATTTGATGTATAGTTCGGATTGTCCAATCCGCCATATACATGCATCTTCATGGCCTTATAGACCTCATCTGCCACACCAAGCGCAGTAGCATAGACCAAATACTTGTTCCATATTGCAATGGATTCAGGAGGATGCTCCTTTATCAATGAATAGTCCTTAAGGAACTTTTTGAACTTGCCCCACTTTTCAGCGTAAAGCATTCCTTTCATAGTGTATTTGCCCCCAATGCCTGAAGGCAGTAAGAAGCAAGCTCCACCGACTATTGCAAAGAAAACTGCAACAATTGTAGTTATGAAGTCTCCCCTGAAGTCAATGAACCATGAAATCATTCCGACTATGATTGCCAGTATGATTGCTCCAACACCGAAGTACATCATATAGTTATAGCCGGTTGAATCAAAGTATTCGCCTAACACTTCATCAGGCAAATACTCGTTTTTAAAGTTTTCACGCCAGTTGTCATATCTGTCCTGATATGCTCTTGCTTGGGTTTCCTCCTTAAGGCAATCCTGCATATAGGAGAAGCTGATTCTTCCATTGAGCTCATATTTCCTCAAGATGTCAATCAATTCCCTTTCATATCTTTCCAAACCTTCAGTAGATTTGACTGTCAGGAAAGTGGTTTTCGTGAATTCAGTATCATCTTCAGAGTCAACGCCAAGCTTTCCCCTATCAATAAGGTCCATTATTGTAGCTTGGAAAGCCTTCTGATCAAGTTCTCCGACATTCTTGCCTAATTCACTCATAAGTGCATTGACAAATGCTGGAGAATCGTTTGTTGGAGGCTCATGCTCATATATTCCTTGATATCCTGTTTTAGGCTCTCTTCCAAACTTATAATAGATTGCAAGAGGAATGGAACATAGAGCAACCAATAGAATATTCACTACAGAGCCTATAGTGCTTAGAAGATTCTGGGTGTTTTCTTCATTCTTTTGCATATCCCTTATTTCATCTGCAGCATTCTGATTGATGTGTTGGGCATAAGGAGTGGATGGTGAAAATTCACTTAAAGGAATGAGAGCTCTTGCCTCCACATATTTGCCTTCAGAAACGCCATCGCTGGTGATTACAAGATTGCCATCAGACCATTCAGCCTTTGCATCACTATAGGCAGGATTGATCCAGTATTCAATCTTTTCATCGCTTGGGAAACGGATAACGGCATCCAAGGAACCTAAATCCTCTTCCCATTCGTCTCCCCAGACCTTATATTGAAGCTCTCCAACATCATTATAGACCTTAACAACATGGGTAAAGTCATATTGAAGATATACCTTAACATCAGTGCCTGATTGAATCTTTTTGGTTTTGGCTGCATCGCGATAGAGATAAATCTTTATCCTATCCTTTCCGCCTTCCTTTATAACCTTATAATCGGCATAAGCCCCATCAACCTTTACATGAAGGTTCTCTATTGATTGGTTCTTCTTTAATGGAATATCCCTATACACTCCATTGGCTGAACTGTCGAAATGATAGTCTATTTCCTCATAAACATTGATCAGCCCATTTTCATATACCTGTATGTCCACATTTGCATAGGGAATTGAATAGTCTACGGCATATGCCGCAGGCATTACAGACAAGCAGAATATGGAAATCAAAAGAATGGCTAATGCCTTGTCTTTAAAATTCATAGATTTCTCTCACTAATCTTTTTTTAATTTTTTCATAATTAGTATATGGAGAAAGGTCTCCACATATTAACTAGATTTCTAAATTATAAGATCATCTTAATTTAGATGCCTAAAATAGATTTGATATAAATTAATCAATTGAATAAGTCTAGAATTCAACTTTAGGTACAGACCTTGCTTCTCCAGCAGCTTCAAAGAAGTCAGCTTCCTTAAATCCAAACAAGCTTGCAATGATGTTGCTTGGGAAGGTTTGACACTTGTTGTTGTACATCAATACGGTGTCATTGTAGAATTGTCTGGAGTAGGCGATCTTGTCTTCAGTCTGTGACAATTGTGCCTGCAATTCCTTGAAGTTTTCATTTGCCTTCAATTCAGGATAGTTTTCGGCAACAGCAAATAATGTCTTTAAGGTTTCAGACAATTGATTGTTGGCTTCATTGATTTCCTTTACGCCATTTGCATTCATCAATCCTGCCCTTGCAGCAGTCACATCTTCAAATACGGTTTTTTCGTGTCCCGCATATCCTTTTACAGTTTCAACCAAGTTAGGAATCAAATCTGCTCTTCTGTTTAATTGGACATCAATTTGAGCCCATGCATTCTTTACCTTGTTTCTTGCAGTGACCAAGCCATTGTAGAGAAGTACAATGGATGCAAGAATAATAAGTATGATAACAATTAATATTATTAGAATAATACTCATAGTTTCACCTACGATAGATTTGTTTTTTTATAATTTTTATAATCCCATGACTTATAAATCTTAAGAATATTATAAATGATTAGAATCAGATAATTTCAATTAAAATGCCATTTAAGAATATTATAAATGATTAGAATCAGATAATTTCAATTAAAATGCCTAAATCAAGATTATAAGAACTATGAAAATATATTTAATCATTTATATATTTATTCTTTTATATTTTAATTTGATTAGAATTAATATTTTCATAAGAATTAAAGTTTATCAAATTTAAAACTGATATAAAAATAGAATATCCATTAGAACTATCTTTTAAGTGCAAAGAATGCTATTGGCAATGCAATCAAGGTGAATATTGAGGATATGAAGTAAACTGGAGCATATCCGCTGCTTGCACTTACAAAGGATCCAAGCAATGCAGGACCGAATCCCATTGTCCCATCACAGAATATATAGAATGTTGAAATTGCATAAGGACGGCGGTTTGTAGGAGTGTCCCTTGTTACAATAGCTGTACATGCTGAATTCAAGGTACCGAAACCAAGGGCTGCACAGACTGCACAGATGAAAACTGTTATTGTAGATGGCATCCAGGCAATCAGGAATAGCCCTAAGGCCTGTGCAATGATGCCAGTGAAACAGATTATCCTATCACCATAATTGTCCTGTATCCTGCCGGCAATAGGTCTTGAGCCGACCAAAACCACAGAATAGATTATGAAGAACAATGAGAATGCACTTACCAAATCTGTCTCCACTGCATATAATCTGTAAAAAGAGAGAATTGATACATATCCTAAACTTGTAAGCCCTGTAAATAGTGATACAGGTATTGCTGGAACTTCAAAAATCTTATCTATGATTCCTCTGACCTTTCCCTTTTCCATCAAGGAGCCATTGTCTATGGATTCCCCTTCGATATGGCTTTCAGCTTCCATATTATGGATTATCTCATATTTGCTTATGTCCAAAAGGAGAATGCACAGGAGTCCGAGAGCTGCAAAGCTTGTTGCAAGTCCAAATGAGCCTGTAGACCCCCAATTGTCATAGAAGAATCCTGAAATGTATGGTCCCAAGCCAACTGCAAGGGTGGTTCCCAGCATGAAGTATCCGAATGCCTCTCCAAACCGTTTTTTAGGCAGTATTGCACTTGCAATGGTAACGATTGCATTTGCAGAAGCTCCAAATCCAAGCCCATGTATAAATCTTACAATCAAAAGGAATGTCACATTATCTGCAAAGAAGTAGAGAATGCATGCCAAGAAATGAATGCTTAGAAAGATGACAGCCAATTTCTTCCAATCCTTTCTCTCAAGCGCATTTGCTGAGTAGATTCTTGAACATAGCCCTCCAAAGATGTATATTCCAGACACAAGGCCTGCTATGGTTGCACTTGATCCCAAAGCTGTGGCATACTCTGTAACGGTGGACATCAATGCATACATTACAAGGGCTGAAAACAAGAGTGCACCGAATATTAAAAAGAAGTCCCTTGTAAATATCTTATCATCATTTTGATTGGAAGTTTCTGCAGTGTTCATTAATTAAATATTGTATTTTTTTATATAAAAAATTATTATTTTTAAATTCAATAAAACAGACAGAAAATATAAAAAAATTATTATTTTTGAAAAAACCTAATAAGAATAAAAATAACTAAAAAGGAAAGAAATGAAGGAATATAAACTAAAAAAGAGAAAATAGAATAAAAATAAACCAAAAAATAGAAGAAATAACCATTTATTGGTTATCTGTATCTTCTCTTGGTTTTAATTTGGTCAGTATGTAACTGAATACAAATACAGCCACAATGATAATCAAATCAATTATTATCTCAAAGGTGGCTGAAGTTAGGAATAGGTCATACATTCCATAAATCCACATTCCAATGAGTACAATCGGCAATAGGTATTTGATTATGAATTTCCAGATTTTGCCGACCTTCAAATGTCCGTTTTCATTCAAGACTGGAATCAATTCATCAAGGTTATAGAACCAAGCGAATATTATACATTGAACACCAATCAATAGAAGGATACCAAATTGATTAACGAATGAATCGATGATTCCCACAAGATAACTGCTGATTCCTGTTGTAAGGAGAACTGAAAATGCACATCCTACGATTGACAAGATGGTTGCGGTTTTCCTTCTTCCCAAATTGAATTTGTCACTTGTTGAAGACAGCATAGGTTCAAAGAACCCTAAAGCTGAAGTGATTCCTGCAAATAATATTGCAAGGAAGAGCAATGGTGCCAAGATCCTACCGATAGGCCCCATGATATTAAAGATCATTGGGAAAACAATGAATACAAGGCCGGTACCTTCAGTAACCAAATCTGCTAATTGCATCCCTGAATGGAGAGACATATAACCAAGTATTGAAAATACTCCAAATGCAGTGAATATCTCAAACAGGGAGTTGGATGCAACTACAATAAGCACATTGTCTGTTAATTTGGAGGCCTTAGGCAAGTAGCTTGCATATGTAAGTGCAATTGCCTGACCCATACTTAATGAGAAGATGATTTGGGCAAATGCCGCAAGCCAAATGTTAATGTCCAAAAGCATGCTCCATTTTGGTCTGAGAAGATTGTCTATACCAATCATGTGCCCAGGCAATGTAACTGCATAAACGACAATTATGCCCATGATTATGAATAGGGAAGGAATCAGGATTTTTGATACCTTTCCAATACCCTCATCAACATCCTTATGGGAGATATACCATAATACAATCCACATCAGCACTACACAAATGGTTGTAGGAATGAGCAAGAATCCTGCGCTTGCCAAATCAGAGCTTCCTCCAACAGTGTTTGTAAAGTATGCAGCGGTATCGGCTCCCCAACCAAATGTAAAGCTGGTCAAGAGATATACCATATCCCAACTCAGAATAACCATATAATAAATCACAACTATAAATACAAAAAGAACCAGCATCCAAGCTATATACTCGAACCGCTCATTTATATCTTTTAAAATCTTCGAAAAGGACTCCTTGAAACTGAATCCCACACCATATTCAAGTATTAAAAAAGGAATTCCCATAATTGCTATGGCCGTGAAATAAGGAATAAAGAATGATCCTCCACCGTTGGAATATAGCACATAACTGAATCTCCAAATGTTTCCGAGCCCAACGGCAGCTCCAATCATAGCAAAGATAAATGAAAGGGAACTGTCCCACTCTACTTTTTCACTCATGTTATTTAATCCTAAAATCTAATTGATAATATTTTTATTTATATAAATATAAAAATTTAACTTAATTTTTTTAACTGGATTTGAGTTTTAAAATAGATAAAAAATTGTAAAAATAGTTAAAATAAATAAAAATAAAAAAGAAATCAAACATTTTATGTTTGAAATCTAATAGTTGGAAATCAAATGACTGATCCTATCAGTTGTAATGAGACCTTCAAGGTTGGATCCATCATCAACAACCGGCAAACAGGAGATATTGTATTTCTTCATGAGCCTTGCAATATCTTCAATCTCATCGGTTGACTTGCATGTCCTCACACTTTTGGTCATGACTTCCCTGAGTTCACTGCAATCCTCTACAATTGATTTGGACAAGTCCCATGCAGTAACGATTCCAACCAATGAGTTGTCATCATTTACAACAGGCAAGTGAGTGATTTCATTATCAAACATGATTACTGCAGCTTCCTTTACCGTTGAATTGATAGGAATTGTAGGAACTTCTGTCTTCATGACATCTCCAACATGGTGTTCAGATAGGAAATTGGACAATAGGAAGTTCATTTGACCGTTTTCAAGCAGGAATGCATCATGGCCGTAATCAGACTTGACCTCATTATATATGACATCAACATCATTTGTCTGAAGTGCAGCCAATAGGTCCTTGGACTGATCCACAGGGTATAGCCAATCAGAATCCACTGCAATCACTTGCATCTTGGCCTTAATGCTATTTAGACCTTCAGAGAGGTTTCCTTCAACCGCCAAATCAAAGTAATCCACAGCCTTTGTAATGTATAGATAGGAATTCGCATCAAAGCGCTTGACAAAGGTCTCTCCTTGGTGGTGAAGGTAACTTTCCACTTCAAAGTCAACTGTGAAGTCATAACTGAGTTCTGTCTTGTCCTGCAAGTCCCTTCCAAATTTCTGGTACATTGATGCATCAGAGAGATATGTGATGTGTCCGATCATACGTGCAACGGCAAGACCAGACCTTGGAGTCTTTTCCTGACCATAATAATTTCCATTATTCCAATTGTTGTCTAAAATGATGGATTGCCTACCCACCTCATTAAAAGCGATTTGCTGAGGTGATGACCTTGCAGTTGTAGCAATGATGCTCGCCTTTTTCATCATTTCAGGATAGGAAACAACCCATTGCAATGCCTGCATTCCACCCATGGAACCGCCAATTACGGCATATAATTTGTCTATGCCCAAAAATTCTATGAGTTTCTTTTGTGCATGGACCATATCCTCAATGGTGATTATTGGGAAATCAAGTGCATATACCTTGTTAGTCTTTGGATTGATTGATGCCGGACCGGTTGAGCCTTTACATCCGCCCAATACATTTGAACATATGACAAAGTATTTATCAGTGTCCAATGCCTTTCCAGGACCGATTACCATATTCCACCATCCAGGCTTCTCTTCCTTGTCATTAGTATACTTACCTGCAGCGTGTGCATCACCGGTAAGAGCATGGCAGACTAAAATGGCATTGGATTTGGCAGAATTCAAATCACCATAAGTTTCATAGGCAAGCTCAACATTAGAGAGGGTCTTGCCTGAACTTAACTTTAAATCCTCCTCAATAGCGAATGTTTTAGTCTTAACTATACCAACAGATTTTTGTTTCATTTTTATAACCTTAAAATTTAAGAATGCAGAATTTTAACAAAAGACTAATTCCACACACTATTCAACAGCTTAGCTAGTATTTAATCAATTTCATTGACAAATAGATTCTCGTATAGTCAGTAAATTATAATAAGATGAGAAATATTACCTAAATAAATAAAATATTGCCTCGTTATTTATATATGATAGAAATAATATTTATATTTACTTATATATACTTTACCCTTTAAGAAAAAATTGATGGAATGATTAAAATCATTTTAGGGGATTTTAATCTTTAATAGAAAGGCTGAAATTAAAGATTCATTATGAAATTATTGGGATAATAACGCTTAATCGAAAAAGGCTAATAGTAAAAATTAATATGTATAACTAATAAATACTCAACTAATTAATATAAAAATAGGGATTACATGAGAGAAGATCAAACCGAATTTAACAATACCGATTTATTAATTAATTTATATGAGATGCTGTTTAATGACATCATCACAGTTGAAACAAGCAAAATAATATCCAAATACATATTGGACCTAATCGATAATCAAGACATCGATGAAGAGAAAATTATAAGCCATTTCAATGAAAAGAATCCTGAAAACATTAAATTTAACATAAAAGAGGATTTGAAAACCATTTACGATATTTGTCTGGAAATATATGGGGAAGAATAGCTTTAGATATTCTTTCTAAACTTTAAATTATCCTTTCTAAACTATTCTCATTTTTTTATTTACCAATATTCAACCTGTCAATTGCCTTACAGGCTGCCAATTGTTCAGCTTCCTTCTTGCTTTTTCCAACACCATGACCATAATCTGCACCATTGATCAGTATTCTCATTACAAATGTCTTGTCATGAGGGGCGCCATGCTCTTCAAGCAATTCATAGGAAACCTCAACATCCTCAGCATCACCATATTCCTTAATTGTAGACTTATAGTCATAGAAGAATATTGTTTTTGCCTCAATATATGGGAAGACTGTCTGCTGTAGGAATTCCTTTGCCTTTTCTATTCCCTGATCAAGATAAATTGCACCTAAAAAAGATTCAAATACATCTGCAGTTATGGATATGACTTCATTGTCACTTATTGCATTGTCCTCCAAATTCAATTTGATATATTTGTCCAAGTCATTTTCATGTGAATAGACAATCAAAGCATTTTGGCAAACGTAATTTGCCCGAAGCTTGGTCAATTTGCCTTCACTGTAGCTAGGATGCATATTCTGCAAAAATTCAGAGGTCAGCATATTCAAAACGGAATCCCCAAGGAATTCCAACCTTTCATAGTCATAATCCAATTCATGTTTGGCGCTGTATGAGGAATGTGTAAAAGCAATTTCATATAACTCTTCATTGTTTGGTACTATATTAAACTTTTCCAATAATTTCATTTAATTCACTCTAATATCTTTAATTGATAGAGTATAGTTTTAAAAATAGTGTTTTGACAGATGAGATTATTATAATAATTTAATATTATCAAAATATGAAAATTGGCAAATAACATTAAATTATCATAATAGGACACTATTATCTTATTTTATAATGCATAAAACCATACACAATTGAATATATGTTATACTTAGTATATAAACATTAAATAAATTAAGAAATTCGTAATATACTGTAGTTGAAAATATTAGTTTTCAAATGGACTCTCGAATAATCCATTTATAAGTAAACATAGATAAAAGAGTATAACAAACATGAAAATTGATTTTTTCAAATCACATTAATTGCTGCAAATCAGGTTTAAGCTTCGGCTTAAAGATTTAAATCAGAATTTATGGGATTTTTAAAATCATGCCTTATGTTTTTAAATAATATATTTTTAATCCCTTATTAAAGGAACAGGATTTTACTCTTGGATTTTATTAAAATTAAAAGACGTATTATTGAATTTAAAAAATGTAATTTTTTTGCTTTTTGGAGAAAAAATATGCTTCTTAATTGGTGTGAAGAGATAACAAACATAGATCCTTCAATAAACTTTAGAGCAACCGGCGGATGGGTTAAGACAGTTACCGGTTTGGATAAAAGCGTGCTGAATGGATACTCACTGGTGGGGGAATTCGTTAAGGCAGGAGACTATAAGACAGAATTCTCAGATGGATTATACCTTGACTGCAATAAGGAAGGGAAAAAGTCCAAGCCCAAACAGGATTTCAGACTGTTCAGACTGAAAAACGGCAAATTGACACTGATTGATGAGGTTTATGACGCCAAGAAAAACTGGGCTGTAGAGCTTTGGGACAGCGTCAGCGAAGAAATAGATCCGAATTACCGGGAAAATGAAGTTGATAGATTAATGACTTTGATTCTGGATAAAACAGGCAAGGATGTTAAATTATTAAAAAAACTTCAAAAAGAGTTAGAACAAACTATAAATGATTTCCAATAGAGTCAAATCAAGCTATAAATGATTTCCAATACAGCCAAATCAAGCATAAATGATTTTCAATAATATTTAAGAAAATACTTTTTTTATAATTTTAGAAATTAAAAAGAATGGATAAAAAATTATCCAGAATAAAACTTTATAAAATAAAAAGATTGGATTATTATCCAACCCAATGTTTTACTTTTTCTTTGGAAGTGGAGACAAAACTACCCTGAATGGATAAACCACCTTCTATTTTAGCTCCAGGACACAATTTCTTCAAATCCTTTAAGCTTTTGCCAAAACCGCTTCCTTCATGTGTAACAAAAGGCTTGATGGTTTTTCCACTGAAGTCAAGTTTTTCAAGTTGAGTCCATAGGGGCATTGGCATAGTGCTCCACCAATTAGGAAATCCTATGTAGATTATATCATACTCGCTTATATCCTCAATATACTCCTTTAGCTCAGGCCTTGCATCATCATCCAATTCCTTTTGAGCCACTTCAGTGCATTTCATATAGTCATCAGGATACTCGTCCAATGGATCCACCTTAAACATGTCTCCATCTGTAAACTCCTTAATATAATTGGCAATGACTTCAGTATTGCCTATTTCAATGTTTTTTATACCTTCATTTGTGTAATTGTTGCCTGCTCTTGAGAAATATAAGATTAAACATTTAGACATTAAAACACCTGCTTTTATCAGTTAATGATATTTTAACTTTACTAATATTTGAAATTTAAAAAAAATAGCTAATAAAATCTAAAAATCAAATATCTAAAATTAAAAAAATAGCTAACAAATCTAGAATAACTAATAAAATCTAAAAAATAAGCTTAAATTAAATAAAAATTGAAAAAATAATAAAAAATAGTAAGTGTTTGAGATAATTCGCTTTTATTATCCCAAAATAATTTTAAATCAAAATTGCAGAAACAAAACCTATACTAATCTTTGACGAGTGGTAGGTTTTTTGTTTTGCCAACTGTATCTTCTTATTTTACTGGATTTACCAAATCCACAAGAAGCACAAACTTTCTTACGTACGTGGTATGAATTTTTACCACATCTTCTACATCTAATATGGGTCTTTTTATTCTTTTTACCCATTGATGGAGTTCCTTTCACTTCTATCTCCTCCTAAATCAATCATAACCAATAATAATAAATTCATTTTAGAATTGTTGAAATTCCATAAAGCCATCTTATCGAAATAAGAACATAAAATAGATAATTAATTAAATTAAATGATAAAACAATCTAATTTAACTAATATAATAATTAATATCAATAATCTTTATTGAGTAGAACAAAGAAAAACTAATAGAAAAATAAGAAACTAAGTTTCTATGGAGAAATGTATACAATATTGTCTCCTCTAATGAGAACAGTACCTAACCTTCTCATTATTTCTCCTTTTTCCAATTCTTCAGCATCATTAAGGACTAAGTTCATGTGTAAGTCGAAACTTTTTAAGATGCCTCTGAATTCTCTTTCTCCTTTGAGTTTAATCAAAACTGGAGAATTTACTGCTTTTCCTAATGCGTCAAGTGGTCTTTGAACATTTTGTTGTCCGCTCATGATTATCACCTATACTATAATAAATATGTTCGTATAATATATAAACTTAACTATTTTTTCTATTTTGAAAAAGATAAATCAAGCCCTTTTTTAAAACAAATATTGAAAATCAATACCTATTTTAAAATATTATACCAGAGTTAAGGAATTTTTTAGAAAAAATTAAAGACAATATGTTATTGACACATTAATCTTATATTAATTAGAATTTTTCTAAAAATTTAATAAATTAATAAGATCAAACTATAAAATTAAAAAACATGAAAAATTATCTTAAAAATCAT
>JAUNXF010000111.1 GCA_030539935.1 Methanobrevibacter sp. | reverse complement strand
AAATTTAGATTATAAAATTTAGATTAAACTTTCAATTGATTACTAAATATTATGTATTTACATGTATAATATCTGTTAGAAATTATACGAAAGTTAGTAACTATACAAAAAGTTAGTTACTTCACGAAATAATATTTGTCATAACTTGTATATAAATCATTCGTATTTATGCGAACAAATTATGTGGCTACAATTATGATTTTTGAAAAATACTTAAAACTTGTTAAAAATAAAAAAAGGAAAAATCCTTAAAAATTAAAATTAAGAATCCAATATAACCATTATCCAAATGCCAATAAATCAAAGGGATTATTTTCCAAAGAAAACATCCAATGAACTTTGCTTAGACTTATCACTTTCAAACAATGAATTGATACCAAATTCCTGAATTTCCAATCTTTGCTCAAGATAGTGGGATACTGGGTATCTGTTTACAAGGTTCTGTGAAATTTCAAGGTACTTTACAACAGATCCCTTGGACACACTAAGAATCAGGTCACCACCACATTTGCACTTGCCTGTAAGAGGCATTCTCCTATATTTGGCACCGCATTTAGGACATCTGACCTTTTGCTTGGAGAAAGCTCTTGAATTCCCCATAATATCAGGCAAGAAGTGGGAAGATAAAACACCTTCAACAACTCCCCTTTGGTCAACGGCCCTAATAAGTTCCGCCAAATGAATTTGTGCCTCAACCTTTTCCTTCATGGATCCCAAACGCTTGTACAAGCAAACCTTTGGCCCTGCATGAATGCTTGAAGTGTGGTGTGAAAACATCAAGTCATGATACTGCCTGTCAGTGCCTAAATGCTTTGCCACATTATCCACTAAATCCAACATATCTGCAGGTTTTAATGGCTCTTGAGACCTTTCAAAGAATTCCAATGGGAATCTCTCAAAGATATCCAGGTTATGGGATTCGTCATCTATCTCTTCAGGGTCAATACGGGTGGACAAAACCAAAGGAGCATCCATACTTCCTCCACGAGTGCTTGGCAAGTAGGACTTGGAGAAATTGATCAATGCATCCAGCAATAGAAGTACTGAATCCTCATCACTGTCACAGTTTCTCCTTTTTGCAGAGTGGAAATAAGGATGAGCATAACAGCCTAAGGCCTTTGTAAATCCAACAATACGTCCCAACACTCCTGCAGATGTGTGGGGAGCAAGACCTGCAATAAGATGGCCAATCAAGTCGGATTTATCTTTTACATTATAGAACCTATCCATTCCATAATACCTTTCAAGAAGGTCATCAACGAAATTTGCCACACCTACCAGGTACTCACCGCAATTATCGGAAACCACAATATCCTGAACCTTAAGTTCAATGATTTGATCCTCACTGACAATATCCTGGCCATAACAATCCTTATCATATCCCATTTCCAATAATTTTGGAACAGTCACTCCGATTTCACTTGGAATGAAGTGGGTGAGAGGCAAATCAGTGGAGTCATGACGGATTGTTCCTTCCTTAAATGTGAACACTCCATTTTTCGCCCTTAGGATACCCTTTTCCAAAGGTTCAGGAAGCTTGTCTTCAGAGATTAAACCAATAACCCCCTTAACTTCATCAACCTTACGAACACCTACATTATTGGAAGCCTTGGAAAGCATATAAGCCAGATTAATCTCTTTTTGACCTGCAGGCCCTATGACAGTAGGGGCACCACAATTAGGACAGATTGCATTGAATGAAATTGCCTTACAGTCCGGATTGGTACATTCCCTCTTTGCATATTCCACCTTTATCTTTTTCTTTTTAGCCGCTTCTGCAACCAAACGTCTGCTTCCACCATTATTCCCAACAGGGAAAAGCACATGAGGTGCAGGCCTCATCAATCTTTCCTTGGATTTTTCAGGTCTGCCAACCCTTGTACCTATATAGCATGGAGCCTTATCCTTAATCTCAAAGCCTATGTTCTCATTGATGATATCAACAACTTTCATCTTATAATACTCGTCTTCAAGATATTTTGAGTAGTCTCCATTTATAGTCTTAAGTAAGCTATAAGCATGATTCTTTTCAATGATTACCTTTCCATCATTTAGCTTATGACATAAGCCGATAACCTCTAAGATTCTTTTTTGATAGGATAGCTCAAGCTCCAGATCTTCACCATTCAAATATCCATCTTCCAAATAGTCTCGTCTTGTGTTTAGCCATTCGCTTAAGTCAACCAAATCCTTAATTGAAATGTCATTATAATAATAAGTATATTCTGGATGGAGAGGTACATTGAACTCTTCAGTGATTCTAAATGCCTCTTCAACAGTGAATTTCTTGGTTTGAAGAGAATTCAAATCAAATGCATCCTTTTCTTCATCAGAGAATGACTTGTACTTATCTGAGTTTCTTATTGTTTCAATCCACCATTCCTCACACCAACAGGCACCTAACATAGGCTGGTTGTTTCTTAAGAACTCTCCAAAGGCGACAAGCATGTCCCCTAGGAAAAGGATTTCGACAACTTTGCCCTTAACCTTTCTTGCATCCTCAATGGAATCAAGTCTTCTTACTTCACCGGATTTCAGCTTGACGGTAGGGCCTTCAATGGAATCTACAGGAACCACACAGTTACCTTTTCCAGGCCTTTCAATCTTCAATTGGGTTCCAACAGCCAGAAATTCCAATAGCTCCATTGTAGCAGGGTGAACCCCCATTGTTGCAAGCCCAGTATTTCTTGAACGGCCATACCTTAATCTGAACCCTCCCTTTTCAGAAGGGTATCCTAATACAGGCCTTCCCCCGATAATATCATGAGCATATTTGGAATGTTCAAACAGCTCCTCCTTATCAATAATATTGTCATCAATTTCTTCAAAGCTTTCTTCACCATTGGAATCTGAGCTCTCTTCCTCCTTAGAGGAACCAACACCTTTAGCATATTCAGCCAAGAACTCCCAACTGTCCAGCTTAAGGATATGAGCATACTTTAAGATCTTTTTGGATTTTTGGATTACACCCTCAACCATCGCAAGAAGGGCTCCCCCTCTAATGTTATTTGTTTCTACACGAGGAAGGTCCCTGTGAGACACTTCAATTTGATCTGTCGGTTCACCGCTAACCTCAACAGGAATGCTTCTTGCAGCAAGCCTAACCTCTTCTGCAGTTGGAGAGTATTGGAGATTGGTTACTTCTGACTCGTAAAGCTCCACCTCTTCCACATATCTTTCAATCTCATCATCAGTAGGCTTGAACTTGTCAAGACCGGTAGCTACACGGATCTTATCTCCTAAAAGAACAGACAATGCCGCAGCAGTACCTCCTGCACTACGGATAGGTCCTGCAAAGTATACTGCAATATATTTGCTTCCGTCAGCATTGCTTTTGATTTTCACTCCGGAAATACCTTCCAAAGGAGCTGCAACTACTCCCTCTGTCAAAATAGCTAAAGCTGTTCTCAACCCTTGGTCTGCAAATGCCTGCTTTTCCGCTTCCAGCTTGGCACCGGTTTCGGTTGATTCCTGAGATGCGATTTCAGCGGCAATTTCGAATGCAACCTCTTCCCTTGACATATCCTTTTCCAATTCCTTGATACGCTTTGCAATACCTTTAGGGCCTACAAGCCCTTCAACTCTCTCTGCCAAGTCCTTTGCAAGTGGGATCTCTGTTTCCAACTCAACGTCAAAACCTTTTGACCTTGCTTCATTAGCTATTTCATAGAGCTTATGAGTTTCACTTTCCAATCTTTCAAAATAATCCATTCCAGCATCCATTATAATCACTGATAAATAAAAATAATATTTGATTCATACCTAATTTTTTCTCTAATACTATTATGTATTTTATCATATTTAAAAATATTAAGAGAGCATTTTAAAACTAATATCCTAAAGGAAAATTTAAAGAATCCTAAAAAAATTAGAAGGAGAAAAAATAGTTAGTATACAAGCTAACAAAATAGTTTGAAATAATATTAAAGGAGCAAATCTTTAAAAGATTAAAAAAATAATTTAAAAAAAGGATAATTCGTAAAAAGTCTATACAGAGAATCTTAAGATGAAACAGAAGATTCCTAAAATTACAGAAATAGCAATGACTATTTCAGGAGCAATTTTTGGGCCTACACTTTCGTCATCAAAATATCTTACTAAACCTGCCCCACTCATAGGCATGC
>JAUNXF010000005.1 GCA_030539935.1 Methanobrevibacter sp. | reverse complement strand
CATTACTTAAATTTTATTTAAAATAATATAAATTTTTAATTACTTTAAAAATCATAATATTTATAATTATCTAAAAATTTTCAATGCAAGAATAATTCAAAGCCTCAAAATATTAGAAAAATAAGGAATATTAATGAATGAAATTAGATTATCTAAATTTATTTAAGTATGATTGACTTTTTAACTATTATATATATTATATTTTTTATAAATCAAATATATATTATTTTATTTTTAATTTAAGAAAAAAATAAAAAAAGTAGGAAAAAAAGTTAAAAAAAATTGTAGAAATTGGATAATGATAAAACATTATAAATAACAGTGCAAAAAATAAAAAAAATAGATGAAAAATGATTGGAAAAACCAATCATCTTAAAAAATAATTAATCACTTACTTCAATACCTAATGAAACAAGCTTATCCCTTATTTCATCAGATAGACCATATTGCTTTTCAGCCCTTAGCTTTTGACGAACATCAGCAATGATGTTTAATAATTCCTCTTCATCACCGCTTGTCTCATCATCTTTTGCAAAGAAGTCAATGCCTAATATTTGGCTGATGTCTGCAAACCAGTGCTTAATGGCTAAAAGGTCGTCAATGATTATTTTATCCTCATTTAAATCCTTATTGGATTGTTTAATAAATGAGAAAATAGCTGCAATAGCTTTTGGAGTGCTGAAGTCATCATCCATACTATCAAAGAACTCTTTTACCCCATCATTCAATACATCATAAGAGGATCCGTAGTAATTAAAATTAAGCAATTCTTCGAAAAGTTCATTTTCCTCCAATTCTGCCAATTTAGCAAGATCATCTGAAACATTGCCCTTTTCAAATTCCTCATTGATCTTCTCATCAATGGCCGCAATATAATTCTTGATTTTTGCCACATTCTTTTCAGCCTGATGCAAGCTAACTTCACTGAAGTCTATTGGGCTTCTATAATGAGTCGCAAGTACAAATAACCTGAATGTTTCACCGGAATATTCTTTCAATAAATCCCTAATTGTAATGAAGTTACCTAAGGATTTAGACATCTTTTCTCCTGAAACATTTAAGAAACCTGTATGCATCCAATATTGGACCAATGGCTCCTTACCTGAAACGGCTTCCATTTGAGCAATCTCAGAGTCATGGTGAGGGAATATCAGGTCAAGGCCACCTCCATGAATGTCATATTGTGGTCCAAAGTATTTTTCAGTGATTGCTGTATCCTCAATATGCCAACCAGGTCTTCCCTTACCCCATGGAGAATCCCATACAGGTTCTCCTGCATACTCAGGAGCTTCTCTGTTTTTCCATAAGGCAAAATCATTTGGGCTCTTCTTAGAGCTGTCAATATCTATTCTGTGGGTTTCAAGCTCTTCAATTTTACGATTAGCCAATTTACCATAATCCTTAAACTTGGCGACTTCAAAGTAAACTCCAGTTTCAGTGACATATGCAAAGCCCTTATCAATCAATCTTTGAATCTGATCCAAAATCTCTTCCATGTGGTCAGTAGCCCTTGCAAAATAATTAACGCTGCTTACATTCAAAGCAGCCATATCTTCAATAAATCTTTTCTCGAATTTCTTTGCAAGCAATTTGGAATCTACACCACTTTCTTTTGCTCTATTGATAATCTTATCATCTATATCAGTGATATTTTGTAAGTAGAATACAGAATATCCCTTAAATTCCAAATATCTTTTAATGGTATCAAAGGAAATGTATGTTCTTCCATGGCCAATATGAGCATCATCATATACTGTAGGACCACAAACAAAGAGCTTGATCTTATCTTCGAATAAAGTGTTCAACTCTTCCTTTTCCCTTGACATTGTACTATAAATTTCCATTATATCTCCTTATAACATTGTTAAATAAAAATAAGTCCATAAAATAAACTATACTATAGTTTATTGATAAATAATCCTAAAAATAATAATTAGTTGAAAGACAACTAATAATCATTATAATAAATGTGCTTCAGAACCTAAACATGCCCTACAATCTGCAGGCATGTGTCCTTTTTCCTTATGAATCTGACAAATGACATCCTCTGTTTTGATTCTTTTACAAATATAGCAAGTACGTGGAATAATATCCAACTTGGTTGCAGTTCCTTCATTCAAGTCATTTGCAAAATCTTGAATCAATGCCTTTACTTCATCAGTAAATACTATGCCGCTACCTCTTTTATCAGTCAAATATTGGGACACGGCAGGCTGTGTAATGTCCATCAATTCAGATATCTTTTTTTGTTTCATACCTAATTTCAATAAATCCTTTGCTAATTCAGATCTAATAGCTGGTATAATGTACCACACTACCATTTCACAAGGTGGTTTCATAAAATACCTCCTAAATGATTAATGTTTTATTCTTCCTCAATATAATTGTTTAATTTGTAGAACAACTTTTCATCAGCACCCTTGAATATGCCTTCAACTTCAGGATCATGACTAAGTTCAACATGTTCCATATCGTGAAAATGGCTTAGGATATTGATTCTTTTTTCAAGCTCATCCTGACGTTCCAACAATAGGTCAATTGCTGATGAAACTGGGTCTGGAAATTCATGCTCCAAATCCAAAACACATTTGCGGTCTTCGTGAATAATTCTGCTAGGCACACCAACTGCTGTGGCCCCTCTAGGAACATCCTTCAATACAACTGCTCCAGCACCTACTTTAGAGGAACATCCTAAAGTAATGTTTCCTAAAACTTTTGCACCTGAACCGATTACAACTGCATCTTCAACAGTAGGGTGTCTTTTACCCTTACTTAAACTTGTTCCACCAAGAACTACCCCTTGATAAATTAAAACATCATTTCCAACAATAGCTGTTTCACCTATTACAATACCCATTCCATGGTCAATGAAAACCCTTTTACCTATTTGGGCACCAGGGTGAATTTCTATACCTGTTAGGAATCTTGATATTTGAGAGAAAAATCTTCCCCAAAATGGCAGATTATGAGTCCAAAGCCAATGATTCCACCTGTGGAAAATAATGGCCCATATTCCAGGATAACAAAGTAGAATCTCTAGACTACTTCTTGCAGCAGGATCTCTTGCTTTTGCAGCTTGGAGGTCATCTTTCAAATCATCAAACATAGATTCACCATTTTAAATTGATAAGTTAATACAAGTAGACTTAACTATTGTTAATAATATTAATATATTTATATCTAATTTAATATAAACTTAACATTTGTTATAATAACAAAGTTATATTTTAATTTTATAATATATAAACTATTTCAAAATAATGGAAAAAAGTAGTTTAAAAATAATTAGAATATTGAATGTATAAAATAAATATAAAGATTACATCTAAAATAAATATAGAGATTTATTTAAAATAAATCTCCAAAGATCCATTCGGTAGACAAGTATCTTTCACCTGTATCAGGCAAGATTACTACGATTGTCTTTCCTTTGTTCTCAGGACGTTTGGCAAGTTCTATACCTGCCCAAGTAGCTGCACCTGAAGAAATACCTGTGAAAATACCTTCTTCTCTGGCCAATCTCAATAAGGTATTGCCTGCATCCTCATCCTTTACTGGAATGACTTCATCAATCAAGTCCAAATCCAAGACTTCAGGAACGAATCCCGGTCCAATACCTTGGATTTTATGAGGTCCCTTTTCACCTTTACCTAAAGTCTGTGAAGTTGCAGGTTCAACGGCAACAGCTTTAAACTCAGGTTTTAAAGGCTTGATATATTGTGCAATACCAGTTACGGTTCCACCAGTTCCGGCAGCAGATACGACAATATCCACTTCACCATCAGTGTCCCTGTAGATTTCAGGACCTGTTGTCAATCTGTGAATTTCTGAATTTGCCTTATTTTCAAATTGCTGTGGCATGAATGAATTTGGAGTGTTTTCAACCAATTCCTTTGCCTTGGCAATAGCTCCGCCCATACCTTCACTGCCGGGGGTCAATACTATTTCAGCACCAAATACTGCAAGAAGCTTTCTTCTTTCAATGGACATGGTTTCAGGCATGGTTAAAATTAACTTATATCCCTTTGCAGCCGCTACAAAAGATAGCCCAATACCCGTATTACCGCTTGTTGGTTCGATAATTACTGAATCTTCCTTAAGCAATCCTTCCTTTTCAGCAGTTTCAATCAAGTTTACTGCAATACGATCCTTAATGCTGCTTACTGGATTGAAAGATTCCACTTTTACAAGTACATCTGCTTCTAATCCTTCTGTTAATCTGTTTAATCTTACAAGAGGAGTGTTTCCAATAGCTTCTGTCATATCATTAGCTATGCCTCTTTTCAATTCTGGAATGTTTACCATAATAATCACTTCATAAAATTTAATTTGTTAAAAATTTTTTTGCTTATTTATTTTACAATTTATAAGAAAGCCATATTATTAAAAAATATAAAAAATAAAACTATTGCCAAATCCCTTCTAATAGCCAATTTTTAATATTTAATATATTAATTTAATAATTTATTTTATTTATAATTTTAATTTATTTTTTTATGTAACCTTAAGATTAATCATTATTTCCCATTACATAATTTTAAGAATCAAAATTATAAATCTTCAACAAAAGTTAAAAATATAACAATTGTTATATAATAATTAATAAATGATGATATATAAATATTTCTATAGAATTGTAAAATTTCAATGAAATCTATAAAAAATAATAAAAAATTAAACGGCTGATAAAATGACTCTCTTTAAATGCATTATTGATACAAGCCCCATTGGAGAAATAACAATAATTTGGAGGAAAAAACCAAAATTCCTAATCGAAGAGATAATCCTTTCAAATCCAAATAAAACATCATCACAAATAGCTAAAGAAAAATATGAAAAAGAAGAGGAATTGGCTATCAATAAAAAATCTAAACAATTAAATAATGTATTGAAAGAAATGGACAACTACTTCAAAGAAAAAGACTACAAATTTTCACTTGAATATCTTAATTTAGATAAGTTTACACCATTTCAAAGAAAAGTTTTAGAGACAGAGTTTAAAACAAAAAAAGGAACTGTAAATACTTATAAGGGGCTTGCAAAAGCATCTGGCAGTCCAAAAGCATACCGATCCGTCGGCAGAGCCCTTTCTAAAAATCCATATCCAATTATAATTCCTTGCCATAGAACCGTTAAATCAGATGGAACCATTGGAGGATTCGGTGGTGTTGCCGAAGGGCTTGAATCTAAAAAAACACTTCTTGAATTGGATGGACTAATGATTCAAGGCAGAAAGATAGTTGGCGACAGCTCCATTATTTCATTTGATAAGACCAGTCAAACAAAGTTAGTTTAATTGCCCCCTAATATCATTTGCCTAATATTCTTTCAACTTCATCCCTATGTTCAAATAATACACAGCCACCTTCATGATCATCTAAAAGAATATCGCCATCTCGAAGAGACTTGAATAATCTTGAGTTTAATGCTTCAAGAAGGGAATTGTCTCTAACATTAATGTCGGAGTAAGGGGAAGCGGGACAAGGTTCTGCACCTCCATGAGAGTTTATATGGAAAAATCCTCTACCTGCAGCTAAGCAACCTCCAGACGTTTTTTCATCTCCAGGGAATGATAAAAATAGCATATCCTCATATTCTCTACGTAAAGCCTTAAGCTCGTTTAATAGTTCAAGCCTTTCTTCATCACCTGGCGCTAAATACATTGTATCCTCATTTACAGGAACATATTCAATGAAAAAGATCACCTTACAACCTAAATCATGCAATTTATCAATATATCCTCTTGAAAGCAAATTTGATAAGTTTCCTTTAGTGAATGTAAGTGAGGCGCCAAAGACAATATTATTCATTTTCATCAAATGCATTGAATCAACTAACTGATTATAGACTCCTTTTCCTCTTCTTGAATCAGTGACGTCTTCATCTCCTTCAAGGGATAGGATAGGGACAAGATTTCTATTTTCATCAAATAGCTTTAAATAATCCTGATTGATCATTGTTCCATTTGTAAATATTGGGAATAGAATTTCATCAAATTTGCTTGCTCTTATTATTACGTCTTCCCTAATCATAGGCTCTCCACCAGCAAGGACAATGAAGCTTATTCCCATATTTTTTGCCTGATTGAATATATCTTCCCACTCTTCACCGCTTAACTGATTTGAAGGGATGCCATCACTGCAGGCATTATTTGCCCTTGAATAACATCCAGTGCAATGCAGATTACAGCTACTTGTAATGCTGGAAATTAAAAAAATCGGAACATTTTGACCTTCTTCACTATATCTTTGCCTAATCTTAGTTGCATTTTTAGTGTATTTTGCAAACTTAGCTAAAAACAAGCTTTCCTTGGGATTTTTAAGTGATGCGCGAATGGCATCTTTTACAATGATTTCCGCCCCATTAGCCAAATATTCTTGAATATCAAAATCATCAGACATTATTTCACCTTTACACAATCAAGCAGGAAATTTGCATGTTCCTCTGCTTCTTTGAAGAAATCCTCAAGTTGGCTTTGAGGAATATCATCATATTTCGCAGACATCTCTAAAAGCAGATAAATTGGAAAACTGTAGTATTCTTTTGCCAGCAGTTCCGGATTGCAATCTTGACGTATGATTCCCCTATCCTTCAAAATGGTAAAGAACCCCTTCCAAAATATTAAGGGCTTAACAAGTATTTCATTTTGAAAGAATAGTCTTATGGTTTCATTATGATTCATTTGGATAAAGATCAGCTTCCAAATCTTAAGGTTTCTCTCTTGAGAAAACATTGCTTTAATAGCTTCAGATCCCATATGATAAAACAGCTCAGGATTTTTAACTAATGTTTCATTATCAGCAGTCAAATCCAATTCCTTATTATTGAGCAATTCATCATATTCAAAAAGATTTGTCAAGTAATCAAATATATCCATTAAAATTGCCTCTTTAGAGGAATAATGACTGTATATGGAGCTTTTTTTAATTCCAACTTCCTCTGCAATTTCCCTAAGTGAAACAGAATCATAACCTTTTTTTGAAAATAAGTCTAAAGCAACATCAAAAATCTTCTCTTTAGTGTTCATATTTACCTACCTACCGTTCGGTAGTTATATTATTTAACTTATAGTATATAAAATTAACTCAAAATGAAAATAAAAAAAATGAAAATAAAAAAAGTTAATAAAAAAGCCAATAATGAGATATGAAAAAAGCCTCATTCATCTAATTTGCTTACATCATAGTCACAAAGGTCTGTAAGTGGACATTTATCACATTGAGGACCTATAGGTCTGCAAATTGTTTGGCCAAACTGAACCATCAAGTCATTCAAATCAACCCAAAGATCCTTAGGCACCTTTTCCATTAAGACAAGTTCAGTCTCTTCAGGTTCCTTAGTGTCTGCAATTCCCCATCTATTGGATATTCTATGAACATGAGTATCCACTGGAATAGCAGCATCCTGAAATGCAAAAACAATTACACAATTGGCTGTTTTTCTGCCTACTCCCGGAAGCTTGAGCATTTCATCCATTTCCCTTGGAACCTCACCACCATACTGGTCAATCAATATTCTTGAAACTTCCAATATGCGTGCTGCCTTTACCCTATAGAATCCAGCAGGCCTTATCAATTCCTGAACATGTTCAACTGGAGCATCAGCAACGGCATAAATGTCTGGATAAACATCAAATAAGGCATTTGCAGCTTGATCCGTATTTTCATCCCTTGTTCTTTGAGATAAAATAGTTCTAATCAATACCTTATAAGGATCATAGTCATGAAAAGTACGAATAGTGTAAATTTCATTCAATCTTCTAAAGATTTCTCTTATTCTCTTCTCATCATCCATATTAATTCCCCAACTAATTCAATTCCATTTCAATTCCAATCTCTCTCATAAGCTCAATGAAATTAGGGAAGGACACATCAAAGCATTCCCCATTTTCCACCTCAACATCATGTTTTAATCCAAGCAGTGAAAATGCCATAGCCAATCTGTGGTCCCCATGAGACTCTACAACACCATCAGATATTGTATTTCCATAAATGGTCATTCCATCCTCAAATTCCTCTAGCTTGCAGCCTAAGCTTTCAAGTTCTCTGCAGGTGGTGTCAATCCTATCAGTTTCCTTTAATCTGCCATGCTTTACACCCCTAATAGTTGTCTTTCCTTCTGCCACCGCTCCAAGAACAGCTACAGTAAGCAATAAATCAGGGGCATTTGATAAGTTTACATCAATCCCCTTTAAGTTTCCATTTGATCTGAGAGAAACATAATCATCAAAAACCGTTACATTGGCACCCATCTCTTCCAAAATATCTAAAATGTACTTATCACCCTGTTTAGAATCGCTGAACAGATTTTCCACTCGTATATATCCTCCAGCAATGGCTGTTGCTGCAAGCAAATAAGATGCAGATGAAAAGTCTCCTTCCACAATATAATCGCTTGCAATGTATTTCTGTGGTTTTATATTGAATTTAACGCCTAAACAATCAGTGTGGTCTTTCTTGCAGGTTTCATGAAACTGATAGTTCTCCTCTTCAATCATTATGCCGAACTTTTCCAAGATGGAAATGGTCATGTCAACATAAGGCTTTGATACAAATTCAGGATAAACCTCCAGTTCAACACCCTTTTCTGATAAAGGAGCGGAAATGAGAATGGATGAAATAAACTGGGAACTGATGCTTCCTAAAATATCCGCTTCTCCACCGGCATAACCCGGATATATCTTAAGTGGAGCCCTATTGTTATCATTTAGGGATTCTATCTTAACGCCTAAGGACTCTAAAGCGTCAATCAATGCACCCATAGGCCTTGTCTTAAGAGATTCATCCCCTGTAAAAATAACTTCATTATCTGATAATGCAGCTACACTTGTCATGATTCTAAGTGTGGTTCCTGAATTGGCAAGGTCAATCATATCAGAGGATGGATTTTCACTAACATTATGCAATTTGCCTCCGGTTCCATAAACTTCGAGATAGTCAACAGTCTGACTTTTATCTCCTTTTAAGATAATCTCCCTCTTTTTATCAATCCTTGCCCCAAGGGCTTCACATGCCCTTATGGTTGATAGGACATCTTCAGAGTAAAGCACATCAAACAATTTGGATTTGCCTTCAGATAATGATGCAAGAATAACTGCCCTATGACTATAACTTTTAGAAGAAGGAGCCTTAACAGCCCCATTTATTTTAGAAAAGTTTTTTACTTTAAGATTCATTTATTACAATCCCTTGATTAATTTTCCTATAATATTAATCATATATGACTAAATACTTCTTATTAAAATATTATATGAATTAGATTATAATTAAACTTTTTTAAAATTAGATAAAAATAGTGAAAATGCTAAAGACATAGATTGAAAAAAATGAAAAAACGTAAAATGAAAAAAATAGTGAAAAAATAAAAAAATGAAAAAAGATAAGAGAATTTTAAGATAGATTTCCAAATATGAAAAAGTTAAAAGTCAATGAAATATCTTAAAACAGTGAATACACCAAGTACCAAACTTATTGAAAATCCTACAAAACCAAGCAAAGGCATATCAAAAAGTGTTGGTCCCACATCAATCAGCATAACCAAGGAAGAACCAACCAAAAGCGCTGCAATGATAATTGCAAGGGAAATTTGGTTTGTAATCTCACTAATTTGATTAACTTGTATGTTTACGGTTATTTCCCCTTCATCAATCTTATAGAATGTTTTTGAAATGAGGCTTGGCAATGCTCTCATCATATGCTCAAAGGCAAAGAAGCTGTTTTTAGCATTATGTGCCATTTTCTTAGGATTATACCTTTGAACCATAAGCTTTCGGGCAAAAGGCTTAAGGAGAGCCACAACATCAATATCCGGATCCAAACGTAATCCAGTGTTTTCGACCATTGACAATCCTCTTGCCATTAGTACAAACTCATTTGGCAATCTTACATCATACTTTTGCATCAAGAATAGAAGGTCTTCAATGATACCGTTAAAACGACTAAGCTCTACACCATAATACTTTGCAAACAAGTCATTGAGGTCACTTTTCAAAATGCTGATGTCTGTTTTCTCATTCAAAATATCCATATAGATAAGCTGATTGATCAAGCCATCAATATTACGGTCAGAGAAATAGATCATCAATTCAGCCAAGTTTTGCCTGAAATCTTCATCTAGAGCCCCCATCATTCCAAAATCAATGAAGCATATCGCATTGTCATCTGTAACAAAGATATTTCCTGGATGAGGGTCTGCATGGAAAAATCCATCAAGGAAAATCTGTTTAAAGTAAGAACGAACTATCCTATCTGCAATAAGTATCTTATTGTATTTTGGGTCATCTCCAGCAATGACTTCAGACAATTTAATTCCATCGACATATTCCATGGTCAATACCCTTTCAGTTGAATAATCAGGATATATGACAGGAACGATTATCTTATCATTATACTTGAAATTATCGTTTAAATGCCTAATGTTCATCAATTCATTGTCAAAATCCATCTCCTTATGGATGGACCTTTCAAACTCATGAACGACAGCTGGAAGATTTAGATGCCTAAAGCCAGTGTTGAATCTTTCAGACTCATTTGCTATGAATCTCATAATGGACAAATCAGTTTCAACAATTTCTTGAACATCAGTTTTCTGAACTTTGACCGCTACCCTTTCACCGCTATGCAATTTAGCCTCATGGACTTGAGCAATGGATGCGGTAGCAAGCGCAGTCTGTGAAAATTCAGCAAAATGGTCTTCTATTTTTCCTCCAAGCTCTGTTTCAATGATCTCTTTGATTGCCTCATAGCTTATAGAAGGATTGTCATCATGCAATTGTGCAAGCTCTTCACTAATTCTTTCCCCAACTAAATCCGGTCTTGAGCTTAACAGTTGACCAAACTTGATGAAGGTAGTTCCAAGTTCCTGGAACATCAGCCTTAACCTTTCTGGGAAGTCTTCCTTTAATAATTCCTTATTGTCTGCATCACTTCTAAGTGGGCTTATCTTATTACGGGTGGTTTGACCTAAAACCTTATCGATATCATATTTCCTAAAAGTTTTTATAATCTCATCGAAACGTGACAGTGTTTTTCTTTGCATGATAAGCACCTTTTTAGACTTATTAAAGAAAAATTAATATCAAAAAATTTTTATAAATAAATTTTTACTTATATATCTATATTAGATTTAAGATTATAATAAATTTATCTAATTAAAATAAATTTCTGATTAAAATAAACATATCTGATAAATCAATTTTAATAAATGTTACTTGATAAAAAATTAAATCATATCATTTAACTAAATTTAAAGTTTTTTCATCCCTTTGCCCATCAAAATACTTTTCCAAGACTTGGGAGAACACTTCATCATCACTGACCAATTCAAATAAGGTCATGGAACTTCTTAATTTCTTACTATCTATATGATTGAATATTTCAAGGGGATTCGCAGTTTCCAATTTTAATAATTCAGAGGAGATGTTCACTAGATTATCCCTTAAATACTCATTTTCCATATATTCCCTTGCTTCTTTCAAATCTTCAATACCATAATATTCAGAAGTGTAGCTATTTCCTAAACCTTTGATTTGAGGGAATATATACCACATATAGTGTTTGGTCTTTTTTCCATTTCTTATTTCATTGAAAGCTAAATCGTACTTTTCCTTCTGTTTTTCAATAAATCGTTCAATACCCATAATAATCATCTAATTTATAAAAATCATTTGAAAATAGAAAAAATGAAGAATAAGAATCTATAGGAAATTATCCTCAAATTCTATTAAGACATTTAAAAGTTCATAATCCAATCTTTCTATTGCCTTATATTGGATTTCCCTGGGAACTTCCCAATATGCGGCTGCAATTCCTCCTGCAATGGCAGCCATGGTATCTGCATCTCCACCTAATGAAATGCAGTTTCTGATTGTGTCCTCATAGTCCTCTGCCTCTAAAAAGCAAATGATTGATTCAGGAACACTTCCTTGACAGGAAACATCAAATTTATAGAATGGCCTGATTTCATCAATGGTTCTGTTTAAATCATAGCCATACCTGATTTCCACATGATTCTTAATCTCTTCCTTAGATGAGCCAATCCTTGCCAAATAAATTGCATCTGCTGTTGCTAATGCCCCTTTAACACCTTCTGGATGGTCATGAGTTACAATAGAAGACAACTTGGCAAGCTTTTGAACCTCCTCAAGGGACTCTCCAACCCATGCAACAGGAGAGACTCTCATTGCAGAGCCATTTCCCCAGCTTCCATAAGGAGTTGGATTTTCAGCCAATAGCCATTCCTTAAACATTCTGCCATAGCCACCATTAGGATATGCATTTCCAAAGTATTGCAACTGATCAACCAGCTCATCTTTAGAGTCTTTATCATTAATCAACCATTTGGCTACAGCAAGTGTCATAATTGTATCATCTGTAAATCTAGAACGTTTATTAAAAAGAGAAAATTCCTTAGTCTTAATTGGACGGAACTCATGAGTTGATCCAATTATATCTCCGGCAATTGCACCGATTATTCCTTTCATATTGTACCCCCTATAATTATATAATATACTATGAACATTGTTGCTTATAAAAATATCTAAAAAATCGAAAATGGATAATAGATTTATATCCAATTGTACAAACATTAAATTATTTATTCAATGTGGCGAATTTATGAAGACTATTGTAATTAATGCAGACCCTAAAATGAAACAGGAAAAATAGGGAGACTTCTGAAATCCGCAGGAGAGGGCACCGAATCCGTTGGCAGTGCAGTTGAATATTTTGACTTATATAAATTAGATGTGAGAGGTTGCATGCTTTGTTCAATCTGAAAAAGGAAAAATAAGGAAAGTTTCAAATGCTATTGGAGAGATGAATTGTCACCAATCATTGAAAAGATCTTAAATGCAGACACCCTTTTAATAGGTTCTCAGAATTCTTTAATGAACCGACAAGCCATTATAGGGCATTGGTTGAAAGACTTATATACAGCATTGTTTCATATGATAGAAACTATTATTATAAAGGAAAGGTAAATGTTGGAATTTTTTATAGTGTCATTTCTCCAAAAGAACATTTTAAAAAAGAATGTCCTCCCTTATCTTAAATCAACAGAAGATTTATTTAAGATGTTAAATGGAGAGGTAAAAGTTTATGTATCATATAAATGTTTAAAAAGTCAAAGAAAAACTGATTCCCAAATTATAGAAAAAATGGAAGAATTTGATGAAGATTTGAAAAATGCATTTGAGATTGGCGCTGAATTAAATAAAAATAGATAAGAGGATTGATAAAGAGAGAAAAAAAGAGAAAATCATTTAATTTCAAAATAATCTTCATGCTTCTTAAGATAATAAAGAATGAATCCATAAGAAATAAATGAACCGACAGCCATTCCACATACCAGACCAGCATAGATTCCGATATCAGCCAATTCGAAAACAAATGCAAAAATCACCACAAAAAGGATTTCCAAAATTACTGCCCTTAAAAATGTCAAGAATAAGGAAATTGTTCCCTTTCCCATAGATTGGAATAGGCTTCCTGCAATGGATCCAAGTGGCATGAATAAGATAAAGAAACATAAAATGCGCAATGCCTCAACCACTCTAGAAGCCAGAATGGAACCGTCTGCTGAATATGAGAATATGAATGACAACGGTTCTGCAAAGACAAAGAAGAATATGCAGATGAGAATTGATGAAATCAACCCTAATTTAAGACTGTAATTCAGTGCAGTTTTAAAGTTCCTTAAGTTTTTAGCACCATAAGCCGCCCCACCAACTGTCAATGCTGCCACACCTATTGCAATGACCGGGGGTATTCCGAGAGATATCAGTCTCCATGTTGCAGTATATGCCGCCACCGCTATTGTACCTGAAAGCAGGCTTAGCCAATAATTCATTAGGATTGCAACTGATGAAAGAATGATCTGCTCAAGGCTGGCAGGAATTCCAACAACTAGGATGTCCCTATAGATCTTTAGATTTGTCTTATATTCCTTCATCCTGATTTCAAGGAAGCTGTCCCTTTTAACAAACATCCAATAGCCCATTGGAATGAGAGCAGATGTTCCTGCAATGACTGTAGCAAAGGCAGCACCCTTCACACCCCATCCAAATACATAAATAAAGATAGGGTCTAGAATCATATTTATGATTGCATTTAGAATCAATGGATATGAAGCCCTTTTAATCTCTCCCTGAGAACGAAATATTGCAGCCATCATAGCAGGCAAAAACAGGGAAAAGATTCCTGCAAGAAGAATATAACCATAATCCAATGTTTCGTCGATGATTGATGCTGCACCCATTGAAATGAATATTGACCTTAATGATAATAAAAGAATTGCTGTTAAGACAACTGTTGTTATGATGCTTAGCATCATGGCATGAATTGCGCTGTTGCCTGCACTTTCATATCTTTCAGCGCCTATGCATCTTGAAATCAAGCTGTTTGCTCCTGCTCCCAAACCATTTGCAAATCCAACCATGCACAGGAAAATAGGGGTAACAAAGCCAACAGCCGCCAATGAGTCAGAGCCTAATCCTGCAACCCATATGCCGTCAATGATATTGTTCAAGACCATGAAGAGATTGCTGAAAATAATCGGCAATACCAATTTGTTTATTGCCTTTTTAGGATGATTGACTATTAAGTCAATGTCCTCAGTGGTTTCCATACCATTATCATCAATAATTTCTTCATTAGCTTGAGACAAAAGATCACCAAAAGTCAATAGATTAAAAAAAAAAAAATAAAAAGCCAAAGCAATACCCATTGCTAAATAGCTTATTGAATTAATAAACATTATAAAAGTTTTTTTATATTTGAGAGATATTCAATGAAATACCTCAATATCATATATAATATTTAAAATAATGGCATATAATATTTTTTAAAAAAAGAATTGGAGATTTAAAAAAAGATAAAAAATATTTTAAAAAAAAAAGAATAATAACAATTTAAAAAAGTAAAAAAAAACAAACTAAAAAAAAAAAGATTTACATGAAAAGATTAAACTTTTCATGAAATTAAAATTTGAATAGTCATGATTAACTTATCTGACTACTTCTACAATGATTCCAAGTTTTTCAGACTGTAAAATGTCAACCTTCTTGCCGCTTGCACCTACAATTTCCTTTTTCATCTTTAGGAAATCTTCAGTGATTACACCATCAGCAATGGCTATTTCACCATTTTCCTCTAATTGCTTAGCTATTTCATTAGGATCGGTTGATTTTATGAAGCCTATTACCTGACCTGCATTCTTCTTAAAGGTTGGTCCAATCTTACTCATGTCCGGCTCAATCTCAATGACCTTCTCATGCACTTCTGGCTTGCCTTCCAATATTTGGAAATCCTCTATCTTCAAGGTTCCCTTAATGTCATCACTGTAATGCTCAAATACATCCTTCAAGTCTTGAGTCTTTTCATTCACATAAACATTGACATTAGCCACACTTGCATTCAATGGGATTTTGGAAGCTGATTTGAATCTTCTTACCTCACCAATCAATTCAATAGCAAGGTCACCATCTTCCTCTACTTGAGTGGAATCTAAGTTAGGGTCGATTTCAGGCCAAAGCTCATTGTGAATGCTGCCTTCATGGCCAAAGTATTGGTAAACCTCTTCCGCAAAGAACGGTGCAATTGGAGCAAGCAATTTTAAGGTGTCTTCAATTACAGTTCTAAGAGTGTATTTAGCAGCAATTCTTGACTCCTCACTAATGTCATCATTGTATAACCTATATTTTACGGCTTCAATGTACTCATCACAGAAGTCATGCCATACAAACTGTTCAATTGTATTTACTGCAATGCTGTAGTTATAATCATAAAATGCATCATCTACAATCTTATTGACCTTATTGAGCTTTGCAAATATCCAAGTGTCCATAGGGCTTAAGTTAGCTTTAATAACTTCAACATCACCATTTAAAGCATTTTCAGACTCTTCATCGAAGATGTGCATGCTGATGAATCTGAATGCATTCCAGAATTTTCTAATGAACTTATAGCCATGCTTGATGTTTTTCCAATCAAATGCAACATCAGAACCAGGAACACTGTTTGCAGCCCATAACCTTAAAGGATCTGCACCATATTCAGCAATGACCTCTTCAGGACCGGTTACATTTCCACGGGATTTACTCATCTTATATCCATCTTCACCAAATACCATACCATTGATTACAATGTCATCAAATGGCTTTTGGCCAGTGAGAGCCAAACAGCGGAGAGTTGTATAAAATGCCCAAGTCCTAATGATATCGTGTCCTTGTGGACGAATGCTTGATGGGAAAATCTCTTCCCAACCAGGATTTGGCCAGTCTGCAACAGACAATGGTGAAATGGAACTGTCCATCCAGGTATCCAATACATCCTCCTCTGGGATAAACTCATTGCAGCCACATTCACAAGGTTCAAGTGGCTTATCAACGGTAGGGTCTATTGGCAATTGCTCCTCTTTTGGCAAGATTACCTTACCGCAGTCCTTACAATACCATACAGGAATAGGGGTTGCAAATAATCTTTGCCTTGAAATGCACCAATCCCATTCCATGGAATCTGCCCAATTCAATAAACGGCTTTCCATATGTTCTGGAACCCAGCGCATTTCGTTTGAAGCCTTTTTAGTTTCATCAATCAATTTGGTAACAGCTACAAACCATTGCTTCTTAACCAAAATTTCAATAGGGGTCTTGCATCTCCAGCATTGTCCCACATTTTGGTCAACTTCCTCCTGCTTGGTCAAGTAACCTTCAGCCTTCAAGTCTTCGATGGTTTGCTTTTTGGCATCTTGAAGTTCCATACCTTCGTATCTGCCTGCCGCTTCAGTTAATCTGCCTTGTTCGGATATTGCTTCAATAACATCCAAATCATATTTGTTTACCCAAGCAACGTCAGTCTTGTCCCCAAAAGTACAAATCATTACTGCACCAGTACCATATTCCATGTCAACCTCTTCATCAGCAATGATCCTAACCTTTTGACCGGATAAAGGCACTTCAACATATTTGCCTAAAAGAGAGTTGTACCTTTCATCGTCAGGGTGAACAACAACTGCCACACAAGCAGACATAAGTTCAGGACGGGTGGTAGCAATCAATACACCAGGGACACTTGCATCCGCTTTTTCAGGATAGTCAGCATATCTTACATAAGAATTGCCCTCAACATTAGAAAGCACATCCTCTGGAACATCTGCAGGCGGGAAATTCACATAGTTTAAGAATGTGGTGTTGTCGCTGTATTCCACTTCTGCAAAAGCAATTGCGGTTTCACATCTTGGACACCAGTTTACAGGGTGAATTCCTTGATAGATCAATCCTTGATCATACATATTCAAAAAGGATAATTGGGTTCTTTTTCTGTACTGTGGAGTCATGGTAATGTATTCCCTGCTCCAATCCTGTGAGAAACCTACAGAACGCATCTGACCTCTCATAACTTCAATGTTATGTGATGTGAGTTCAGTGCACATATCCCTGAATTCCGCTCTTGTAACATCATTCTTTTTAATGTTGTGAGTCTCTTCCACTTTAACTTCTGTAGGAAGACCATGACAATCCCAACCTTGTGGGAACAATACATCCATGCCCTTTTCCCTTCTGTATCTGGCATTGAAGTCCATATAAGCCCAGTTTAAGATGTGGCCCATATGAAGCAATCCAGTAGGATAAGGCGGTGGAGTATCTATAATGTATCTTGGCCTTGTTCCATCACCAATAAATTTATAAACTTCATCATCTTCCCATTTTTTCTGCCATTTTTCTTCGTTCTTATGGTCATAATCTTTAGGAATTTCCTTATTTGTCAAAATATTCCTCCAAATAGAATGAATAATAAAAATAATCAAATAAAAATGTATTCATTGAAACATGATAATCAGTATTTTAAACCTAATTAATCTATTTTGGAAAACATATTAAATATGTTCAAATAAATCAATATTTCAAAATAAAACATTCTAATTTAATATTTATTAAAAGTATTAATTAAATATTGTTGTAAATTATGAAAATTTTAGATAATTTTAAAATGATCATCTGACTTATACTAAAAACAATAATTATATAATAAATAATTAACAAAAATTAAAATAGTATATAATTAGGATATAGATTAGATTTATCTACTTAAATTATATGAGAATAAAAAGAATTTTAAAGAGGTGACAAAATGGAAGTATTATGGTTTTATGTGGCTATTGCACTTGCTGTAAGTGATGAGGTCCACAGCAGATTGGTATGGGACTATGTAAGAGACTTTTACATAATATTCGGTGGCATCATCAGTAGCGCTTTAGATTCTGTAATGGAAACCTGGATTGTTCATGAAACTTTAGAGGCGTGTTTCCACTTTATTTTTATATCTTGCGTATTCTTCTCATTTAAAGTGGGATTCTTAGCAGCTTTAATACATTTCCTATTGGATGTAAGCCATTCAATTGTCATTAGACACATGCCATGGTTACCTCATAGAGCATTGCATTTTGTTATTGAATCATTATTCTTTATAAGCATATTCGGATTATGAGAAATACACACATAATTGAATTATAAAGGATACATTCTTATTTTCAATTTTAAAAAAATAGCATAAGATTAATTATTAAACTGTATTAGGAGATAATATGCCTGTAATTACATTTAAATATCAAGATTTAAAAGATTTAGGTATTGATATGGAAAAAGATGAGCTGATCAATACCTTACCTATGATGGCAAGTGATATTGAAGATTATGATGATGAAGAAATCAAAGTGGAATTCTTCCCAAACCGTCCGGACAATTTATCTGTTGAAGGGGTGGCAAGGTCATTCAAAGGATTCTTAGGCCTTGAAACTGGACTTCCGAAATATGAGATTGAGCCATCTGGCGAAAAGGTTTATGTAAGCAAGGATGTTGCAGAAATTCGCCCTTATATAAGATTTGCAAAAATTGAAGGAGTGGATTTCTCTGGAGATAAGATCAAATACATCATGGATTTCCAGGAAAACCTGCACTGGGTAATCGGAAGAGACCGTAAAAAGGTTGCTATTGGAGTGCACAACAGCGATGTCATAAGCGGACCATACAAATACCTAGCAACTCCTAAAGATGAACCAAAATTTGTTCCTCTCGAAATGGAAGAGGAAATGAGCCCTGAAGAGATTTTGAAAAATCATAAGACAGGAGAGAAATATGCTCATTTAATCAACAAATTCGACAAATACCCTCTCATCATTGACAAGGATGGACAGGTCTTGTCCATGCCTCCAATCATCAACGGTGAATTGACCAAACTTAAGGAAGACACCGCAAACATCATTGTTGATGTGACTGGAACTGATGAAAGAGCAGTTGAACAGTCATTAAACATTATCTGTGCATCCTTTGCTGAAGTTGGAGGAAAAGTGAAATCCATGGAAGTCATTTATGAAGATGAAACCATAGTCTGCCCTGACTTCACCCCAAAGGTCAGAAACGTTCATGTTGACTTGGCCAATGAATTGATTGGCGGAACCGATTTAACCGCTGAAGACATTAAGGGATTGCTTGAAAAGGCAAGATTTGATGCCAATATCATAAATGAAAACGAATTGGAAGTATTCATTCCACCTTATAGGGTAGACATATTACACGAAGTGGATATTGTTGAAAACATAACAATCCAATATCACATCAATGCGGTTGAAGCAAAATTACCGGATATTGTGACTGTCGCCAATGAAAACAACTGGTTCAAAGGTGAACAGACCATTAGGGAAGTCATGGTGGGATTAGGCTTCCAAGAAGTGATGAGCTTAATGCTAACCAGTGAAGAAAGCCAATATGAAAAGATGAATCAGGAAGAGATTGACCATGTTCAAGTATCAAAACCGATTACAATCAGCGGAACAATGATTAGAACAAGCCTGCTCAATAGTTTAATGGAATTCCTCGAAGACAACAAGCATGAGGACCTTCCACAAAAGATCTTTGAAATTGGTGATGTATTATATATGGATAGTGAGCCATTCAACAAAACCAAGCAAGTGAAGAAATTAGCGGGAATAATCTGTCACAGCTCTGCAAACTTCACTGAAATCAAATCAACTGTATCCAGCGTACTTTCCAACTTGGGATACAGCATGGAAATATCCGATTCAAGCAACACAACCTTTATTCCAGGAAGAGTTGCAGATGTGACTGGCGAGTCTAAAAACGGCAAGATAACTGGATTCTTTGGTGAAGTGGCACCGGAAGTCATTAGAAACTTTGAATTGGAATATCCCGTTATAGCATTTGAAATTGAATTCATATAAATTCAGTTTCCTCTTCTTATTTTTTTTAAAAAAATTAAACCAACTTTTTCTTTTTTTATTTTTTTAGATTAAATCTTATTTCTTTTTTTATTTTTTTGATAAAATCTTATTTCTTTTTTAAAATCAAACCACCTACCATTATCTTTCAATAAATCAAACCCCAAATTATTATATTTTTATTCAATTTTTTAAAAGAATCCTAAAACATTTTCATAATATTTATTATTAACTAAAAATAAAATAGGATTATATTATAATTTTAAAAGCATCTGATTTTAAAAAAAAAATAATAGTAAAGTTTTAAAAAAAACAAAATTTAATAGTATAAATTAGTATAAATTTTAAAAAAAAACAAAATTTAAGATGATTCTTTATGAATAGGTGGTCTAATGACTGAAGGAGAAGGAGAAAATAATTTCAAAAAGTATGTGGATGAATTCTTTGAAGGGCTTACATTATATGATGACTACTACAATGGTCACAGATATAAGGACCTTTTAAAAGCATCTATAGATGTTTTCTTAGAGAATGAAAGTACTTATAGTGCTTATGATATTTATCAAACATTTTTCATGATTTATCAAATCACTTCTGAGAATAAAAGTGCAAAAAAGGATAAGGAGAATGAAAAAGAGGGAGCTGAAAAGATTGTAGAAGACAATTCAGTCCCTAAAAATCTCATTAATGAGCCTAACACTCTGCTTGATTTGGTAAAGATTATGAAAGGCTATGAGGAGAACACTGGAGATTTGATTGAAAAGCAAAGAGACCATTTTATCCACTCTGTTAATGTGTTCCTTTTAGGTTTGGCCATTTATTCCAAAAACAATAATTATCAGGATTTCTTTTATGACTATGTGATTAACAGCGGCTATACCAAATACTTCAAAATCGATGGTGAATTCTCTAATGAGGAATTTTTATACCGTTGGGGTATTGCATCACTTTTCCACGATATCGGTTATCCTGTTGAGATTATCGGAAAACAACTAAAGCAGTTTATTAAAGAGGGAATTCAACCTATCTCCCCAGACTATTCAGTTAATATGGGTATAGACTTTAAGAACTTTGATGAATTTAACCATATCCTTAAGATTTGCCCTAATTTTGCAGACAAGTACTTAGATGAATGGGATGATGTGGAAGGTTTGGACCTGTTCAAACCTACAGACATTATGGCCCATAAAATCGCTAGAGAATTTGATGTTGATATAAAATCATTAAAGAAGCATTTGGATAATTTCCCTCAACAAATGAATGAAGATGGATTCATCGACCATGGATTCTTCTCATCAATTTTAGTATTGGACTCCTATGGATATTTGATTCAAAAATATGCGAAAAAATCAGATTTCTTCTTCTACCCTATTGTGGATAGTGCAACAGCAATATTATTGCATAATTACTATGCCAATACATTAAATAATAAAAACTATGAACAGTTTCAGTTAGGCCTTATGGACCCAAGGGATAATCCTTTGGCATTCCTATTGAAATTGTGTGATGAACTTCAGGAATGGAATCGCCAGCCATTCGGTTTCAAAGACAAGCAAAGGTCTCACGTGAATGAACTCCATATCGATATTGACGATTATATGATGAACGTTGAATATATCATCAAACATGGGTCCATGGGTATCGACTTTTCATCTAAAAAAGAGAATAAGGACTTGAAAGACGTTTTGGATATTAAAAAAGTTTTCAGAAATGACTTGAAAGTTCATACACGTATCGAGAAGGACAAGACCCGAAACATTGAAGAGGATGCAATGAGGAATATCGTTAAAAAGGATATTCAAGCCCCTGAAGTCTTGGCAAGAAATGTTGAAAAATTAGCAATCGAAATCCACAACAAATATAATGAAACTGTTGAAAATCAGTATTTTGATCTTTTAATGAAAATCCATGAAAATCCTACTGAATTTGAGGAAAAGCGAAAGGAATATATTGAAAAGATCAGTGACATGAAATACCAATCATTCGATTTCAAAGAAGGTGACCCTATCTTTAAGGAAATTGAAGAGTTGGAAAAAGAGTATAAGGCAGAGGAAGTTAAATTCGAAAAAGAGGCTTTGGCTTATCTCAGCGAGGAATATTTGGACTTCGAGAAAAATCATAAGATTGTTGATGAATTGGAGAAGAAATTTAAAGACGATGAAGAGGAATTTGGAAGAGAAGCATCCAACTACCTTACAAAGGAATATTTGGAACAAAGAAACAAATATGAAGAAATAGGTGAATTGAATAGTGTCATTTCAGAAATGGAAGACATCAAAGCAAAATATGATGTAAATAAAAAAGAGATAGACAGAGAATGTGATGACTGTTTAAAATATTATAAATTAAAGGAAAGACGTGATGAGCTTATTTCAAAAGGCGTGGATAAAGATGAATTTGATGGAATAAAATTCTATAACTTCAAAAAGAAATATGAGGAAATCATTCCTTTTGATGAATTGACTCCTCAATTTAAGATGTCAAACATTAGACAAGCCAGATCAATTCCTAAGAAATTGGCAATGATTGGATGTGAACTTGCACATAAAGACGATGAGAGGGATGCTGTTTTAGAATTCTCCGAAGAGGAGATAACTGATTTGGCTATTTTGGAACATGATGATTGGTGTGAGGAAAGAGAGGGTACAGGTTGGACATTAGGCCCTAAAAAAGATGAGAAAAAACTTATCACCCCATATTTAGTTCCATGGACTGAGCTTGACCCTGAAATTCAGGAATATGACAAAGACCCTGTTAGAAACATTCCGGCTTATGCCAAATCAATTGGCCTGAAAATTGTTAGAACAAAAATTAGGCTACTCACCATTGAAATGCATAATAAACATGAAGAAGAGATATTGTTTAAAGACCTGCCTCCTTACATCAAGTATTCCAATTACAAATATACTGATTTCCTAGTCAAGAACTTAGCTCAAGAGGGATATAATTTTGTCCCTATTGATGAGCCTGGAGATGCCGTCATATTTGGAAAGGATGATGAGGGTCTGATTAGGGAAATATGTATAAAGGAACATAACGAATGGTGTCTTATGAGAGAAAGATTAGGCTGGTCATACGGAAAAGAAAGAGATGACGAAAAGATGATCAACCCTAATTTAGTTCCTTGGAACTTACTAAGACGCACAGTCAGAGATGCAAATATGAATACAATTAAACAACTTCCAGAATTATGTGAAAAAGTTGGCTTGAAGATTGTAAAAAATAAATAGAATTTATTTCTATTTATTTTATTTTTTTTAATATCTTCCTTTACTTTATTTTTTTTTTAATCAATATCTTCTTTAACTAATTCTTACTATTTTTCTCTTTATGGGCAGTGATGATTGTATAACTGGATGCATTTACAGTAATTATTATCCCATCAACAGTCACATAATAGTTTTTTCCTTTTCTTTCGATTACAGCATTATCCTGTTTTATCTTATCTATACAATATTTTACAATGTCATCCACATCTACAGAGATATTTCTTTTTATTCTGTCTACACCCATTTCTGTAGTGTGCACCTTATCCAAATTATTTAAGAGTTCCATAAACATTTCCTCAATTAATTAAATTAGCTATTCGCCCATAAAAGTTAAGTCAATTGTTCTGCCTCTTCTCGGACCATCCAATTCCACAAAGAATATGGATTGCCAAGTTCCAAGATCCAACCTTCCATCAACTATTGGAACAGTTTCAGATGAACCAAGCAAAAATGCCCTTATATGGGATGCTGCATTGTTATCTATAAAATCATGCTCATAATTATCATTTTCCTTAACGATATCCTTTAAGACCTTTTCAAAATCATTCAATAGTCCCTTTTCATTCTCATTTACACAAATGGCACTTGTGGAATGTTTTGTGAATATGTTCACTATTCCAACACTAATATTCTTTTCTTTATTTATATCATTTAAAATAGTTACAATATCATTTGTAATATTTATAATCTGAAAATCAGAACTTGAATCAATCTTTAAAGTTTTTTTAATTACAGCCATCTAATCACCATAACATAAATTATTTTATCATCAATATCATTACGTTTTAACTTTCCTATCTTTTATTTCACCATAATAAACTTTTTCTTTTACATGATTAATTTTTGAATTTACTTAATCTAAAACTTTACTAATTATTCATTTTTTAAAATTTTAATAAAATATAAATTGTAGATGATATGTGGATGATATAGATTATAATATTATATAGGTTATAGGGTAGATGATATAGATATTAAAAGATATGTTTCTAAATCAAATTAATTTAATTTAAATTAACCATGATTATTTTATATAATTTTGAAATAGAATTAAAATAATTAATTAAAAAAACAATTATATAGACGAAAATATTCTAACAAAATTTTCAATGAATAATTCTAAAAATAGTTTAAAAAATGTTAAAGCTTAAATTAGATTAAAAATAGTTAAAGTTTTAAAAATAGTTTAAAAATAGAATTTCAATAAATTTCTAAAAATAATTAAAAATAGTATAAAAATTAGTTTTTTAAAAAAATAAAAAGATTTGGGAAAAATAAATTTCCCCAAACAAAAAAAACACTTTTAACTTTTCCTTTTTAATGTTATTCCCACTATCGCGAACAAAGACAATAAAACAAATACCAACGGATTACCAGTATGCCTCATAGGAATATGGCCTTTAGTTTCAACAACCACAGTAGCAGAGTCATAATTGTTTGAAGTGTCATTGTCAAAAGTATCACTTTCAACCCTCGCTTCATTAATAATAGTGCCTCTCACTACAGCAACCACATTAATCTTCAGAGTTACTCTTTCACCCTTCTTCATATCACCAATAGTCCAAGTACCGTTTTTCGGATTATAACTACCCTTAGACGCTTCAAAGCTCAAGAGCTTCAATCCATCAGGCAACACATCATACGCACGAGCATTGACTGCAGTATCCGGACCATAGTTAATAACAGTAATAAGATATGAGAACTCATCCCCAATAGCCAACTTAGTCACATTAGCCTCTTTAATGATAGCCAAGTCAGCAACTGAAATGACTTTAATGGAACTGTTATCACGATTATTGGTTTTATTCGGATCATAAGTATCTGATGAAACAACAACAGGGTTATTGATAACTGTATCAATTGCGTCAACCTTAGTCTTAATATGTATCACTACTGACTTTCCTTTCGCAAGGTTACCAATAGTCCACACACCAGTTCCCGGGTTGTATTTGCCATTGGAATCATCATCAATATAGACTAAACCAGCAGGCAATATATCTTTAGCAATTGAATTGACTGCAGTATTAGGACCATAATTGACAACTTTTATAGTCCAAATGACTGTAGTGTCATTATGACAATCAACACCGAAATGGTCACTTGTTTTGAATACTGCCAAATCAGCCCATGGGACAGGATCAATAGTACAGTTAACAGTCTTGTTAGTGCCTCTTGGACCTACAATAGTCAAATTGTTAGTCAATTCACCAAGCGCTTTTACTTTGACTTTCACTTTAATCACTGCACTGGATTTTGCAGCAATGTTTGTAATTGTCCAAGTAATGGTTTGACCATTCACAACTTGTTTGATTAACTTAGCACCGGTTAAACTTACAGTCTTAACAAATGTTAAACCATTAGGCAAACTGTCTATTACACGCAAATTATCTGTGTAAGTAGCATTACCTACGTTTTTAATTGTCAAAGTGTATACAACTGTGTCATTATAGAACGGAGTTGCATTATTTACTGTCTTGTTTAAGTCTGGAATATCATATATCTTAACGGTTCTATTAGCAATATTGTTAGTGTAGTTCCATTCGTCTTCCTCACAAGACACATTAGCCACATTGGTAACTGTTCTTGGAGCGACTTTCGCATAGGACCTAATCACTAATTTCTCACTAGTGCCGTTAAACATAGTTCCGATAGTCCAAATACCAGTGTTCTTATTATAGGTTCCTTTTGTTGCAGTGTAGTTAATGAATCCAAACTCACTTGGCAATAAATCCTCCAATACGACATTTGTTGCGTTGGTACCATTCGCAGCATTGGAAACAGTTATTGTCCAAATAGCAATGCCATCCTTGAAGTATTCAACCTTGTCGCTTGTTTTCTTAACTGATACATCAACAATAGGCTTAACAGTGATTGACCTGTTTACAGACATATTGGTTCCTTTCGGAGTCCTGATTATCATAGTGTTGTTTTCAACACCAATAGCATTTGCCCTTACCTTTACAGTTATCACAGCATTTGAAGTAGAAATGTTAGTTAAGACCCAAGATATGGTTTGACCATTTCTGGTTTCGCCAACAACAACATTAGCACCAGTAATGCTTACGGTTCCAATAAACTCTAAGCCAGGATCCAATACATCAATAACAGTTAAGTTATCAGTGTATACTGTATCTCCATAATTGATTATGGTCAAGTTGTACTCAACAATCTCATGATAGTAAGGTTCAGTGTTGTTTACAGTCTTATTGATTGTAGGGATAATGTTAATGGTTGCATCATCGAAGTTATTGGTATAATCCCATTCGTCTACAGTACAATTTACGGTTGCATTGTTGGTAATGTTGTACTTAGGAGTTATAGCTTTAGAGATTATAGTTAATGTTTCGCTAGTACCATTTTCCATGAAACCAATATCCCAGACACCAGTTACATTATCGTAATTACCTTTAGATGGACTGCAGCTTACAAACTCAACTTCTTTAGGAAGAATATCCTTAAGTAAAACGTCAGTAGCATTGGTACCATTATTAGCATTGGAAACAGTAATGGTCCAAACAACAGTTTCGTTAACTTTGTATTCCTCTTTATCAGCTATTTTGACTACAGACACATCAACTATTGGTTGTACATCAATCTCAGCATAAACGGTTCTGTTTACACCATCAGGACGATTAATAGTACCTGGGTTACCAATTTGACCAATCCAATCACATCTAGTTTCGATAACAATTGTAGCATTAGTCTTAGCAGTAACATTAGTTACATTCCAAACCAATCTGCTGGTAGTGTTATCAAAGCTGATTATATCCAAACCATCATAACTTACCATACTGATAAATGTAACGCCTTCAGGGAGTTCGTCAACTAAAACTATACTATCATTGAAAGTAGCATTACCAGTATTTTCAACGGTTATAGTGAACTGAACAATCTCATGATAATAAGGCACAGGATTATCCACAGTCTTATTGATCAATGGGTAAATATGGATAGTCGCATTGTCAACGTTGTTAGTGTAATTCCATTCTGTTTCATTACAGGTCACATTTGCAACGTTTGTAACATTTGGCTTGGATTCGATAGCACGGGTAGTGATTACTATAGTTGTGCTGGTACCGTTTTCCATGAAACCAATATACCATTCACCAGTAGCATTATCATAAGTACCATTGGAACTTACAAACTCAACCTCTTTAGGAAGAATATCCCTAAGAGTTACATTTGTAGCATTGGTACCATTATAAGCATTGGAAACGGTAATGGTCCAAATAACAGTATCATTCACAAAGTAATACTCGCCATCAGCAGACTTTTCAACAGATACGTCAACTATTGGTTGTACATCAATCTCAGCATAAACGGTTCTGTTCACGCCATCAGGACGATTAATGGTCACAGGCTGACCAATAAGATCAACCAACTCACATCTAGTTTCAATAACAATTGTAGCATTAGTATAAGCAGTAACATTAGTTACATTCCAAACCAATCTGCTGGTAGTGTTATCAAAGCTGATAATATCCAAACCATCATAACTTACCATACGGACAAATGAAACACCTTCAGGGAGATTGTCAACTAACTCTACACTATCATTGAAAGTAGCATTACCAGTATTTTCAACAGTTATAGTGAAATTAACCAACTCATGATAATAAGGTTTAGGATTATTCACAGTCTTGTTGATCAATGGGTAAATATGGATTGTCGCATTGTCAATGTTATTAGTGTAATTCCATTCCTCTTCATTACAGGTTACATTTGCAACGTTAGTAACGTTTGGCTTAGATTGGATAGCACGGGTAGTGATTACTATAGTTGTGCTGGTACCGTTTTCCATGAAACCAATATACCATTCACCAGTAGCATTATCATAAGTACCATTGGAACTTACAAACTCAACCTCTTTAGGAAGAATATCCCTAAGAGTTACATTTGTAGCATTGGTACCATTATAAGCATTGGAAACGGTAATGGTCCAAATAACAGTATCATTCACAAAGTAATACTCGCTATCAGCAGTCTTTTCAACAGATACATCAACGATAGCATCTACATTGATTGTAGCATTTACGGTTCTGTTCATTCCGTCAGGAGCATAAATGGTCCAGTTGTTGACTTGAGTGCCAACAGCATCACATCTAGCTCTTATGGTAATGGTCGCATTGGTATTAGCAGCAATATTGGTAACATTCCAAGTCAAGTTCTTGGTAGTGTTATCAAAGCTGATAATCTCTAAACCAGTGTAACTAACCATTCCTAAGAATGTGACATCTGCAGGAAGACTGTCAACGAGAATGACAGAATCATTGAAAATAACATCTCCAGTGTTCTCAACAATCAAGTAGTACTCAATTATTTCAGAGTATTGTGGAGTTGGGTTGCTTACTGTCTTGTTGATTAAAGGATAGATGTTGATTGTTGCATTGTCTACATTGTTAGTGTAATTCCATTCGGTTTCATTACAGGTTACGTTTGCTACGTTAGTTACGTTTGTTTTGGATTCAATAGCACGAGTATAAATAACAATAGTAGTGCTGGTACCGTTTTCCATGAAACCAATATACCATTCACCAGTCTCATTATCATAAGTGCCATTTGAAGTTACAAACTCAACTTCACTAGGCAAAATATCCCTAAGAATGACATTAGTAGCATTGGTAGCATTATAAGCATTGCTTACAGTAATGGTCCAAATGACAGTATCATTCACAAAGTAATTTACCCTATCACTAGTCTTTTCAACAGAAATATCAACTACTGGCTGTACATCAATTGTAGCATTTACAGTTCTGTTCAATCCATCTGGAGCATAAATAGTCCAGTTGTTGATTTGAGTGCCGACAGCATCACATCTAGCTCTTATGGTAATGGTCGCATTGGTATTAGCAGCAATATTGGTAACATTCCAAGTCAAGTTCTTGGTAGTGTTATCAAAGCTGATAATCTCTAAACCATCGTATCCAACCATTCCTATAAATGTGACACCTTCAGGAAGACTGTCAACAAGAATGACAGAATCATTGAAAATAACATCACCAGTGTTCTCAACAATCAAGTAGTACTCAATAATCTCATGATAGTCAGGAGTTGGGTCACTTACTGTCTTGTTGATTAAAGGATAGATGTTGATAGTTGCATTGTCTACATTGTTAGTGTAATCCCATTCAATATCATCACAGGATACGTTTGCTACGTTAGTTACGTTTGTCTTGGATTCAATAGCACGGGTATAAATAACAATAGTAGTGCTGGTACCGTTTTCCATGAAACCAATATACCATTCACCAGTCTCATTATCATAAGTGCCATTTGAAGTTACAAACTCAACTTCACTAGGCAAAATATCCCTAAGAATGACATTAGTAGCATTGGTAGCATTATAAGCATTGCTTACAGTAATGGTCCAAATGACAGTATCATTCACAAAGTAATTTACCCTATCACTAGTCTTGTTAACTGATAAGTCAACATTTGGATCTACAGTGATTGTAGCATTAACAGTTCTGTTTGATCCTTTTGGACCAACGAGTGTGTAGTTGTTCACTAATGTACCAAGTGCATTTGCTTGGACCCTTACAATTATTGTTGCATTTGTATTTGCAGGGATGTTTGTAACTCTCCAAGTAACAACTTGGCCATCTACAACCTCATCACCAACTTGGTCAGCTCCAATAACAGCAACGGTATTATTGTAAACTAAACCTACTGGTAAACTGTCAATAACTGTTAGAATATCAGTATATGCTTCTCCTCCAACATTAATGATTGTCAAGTTGTAATCAACATATTCACTAAATTTTGGAGCTGTGTTGTTTGCTGTTTTGTTTGGAATAGGAATAATGTCTATGGTTGCGTTGTCAAAGTTGTTAGTGTAATCCCATTCATCTTCACTACAGTTTACAGTTGCATTGTTGGTTACATTGTTTGCAACTACTCTTGCACGTGAAGTTATGGTAAATGTTACACTAGTTCCATTTTCCATGAATCCGATTTCCAATACTCCAGTTTCATTATCATATTCACCGATAGATGCATTGATAAATTCAACTTCAGCAGGCAATATGTCTGAAAGGTTTACATTAGTTGCATTTGAACCATTGTATGCATTGGTTACAGTGATAGTCCAAATAACTATGTCTCCTACGAAATATTCCTCTTTTTCAACTGATTTATTAACGTATACATCAGTGTAAGGCACTGGAGTGATTGTAGCATTTACAGTTCTGTTGTCACCACTTGGGGCAATGAGTGTCATGTTGTTGGTCAAGTTACCAAGAGCATTTACATATACCCTTACAATGATTGTTGCATTTGTATTTGCAGGAATATTTGTAATGTTCCAAGTAATTAAACGATTTTGGTTTTCCACAAGGGTATCGCCAACTTGATCTGCTCCGATAATAATTACAGTTGTATTGTACTCTAATCCTTCAGGCAAACTGTCGACAACAGTTAATATTTGGTCGTAAGTTGAATTACCTGTGTTCATGATTGTCAAGTTGTACTCGACATAGTCATGATAATAAGGAGTTGTGTTGCTTACTGTCTTGTTTGGAAGCGGATCAACAAGCACTGACCTGTTAGCCACGTTGTTTGACAAGTCCCATTCATAGTCTGGGGTTGTAACATTTACAACGTTGGTGTAGTCTCCAGATTTGGTACAGTTGGTTGAGAAATTAATGACACCAGTTTCATTTATGTCAAAGTCCTTCATGAATAAGGAAATATTGGTTACGTTGTTGGCAGTGTCGTTGCTTATTGTTAAGGTAACTTTCTCTGTAACTGTCTTTCTCTCTGGATAGTGTATCACATTATCTATAACCCATAATCCAGTGGTTATATTATATAGAGTATATAATTCAGTAGTCTCACCAGGATTTAATGGATCAGGTCCTATGTGTGTATAGACCCAAGTAAGGTTCTCTTCATCATAGTGTACTGGTCCGAAATATTGTTCGAATTCAGTTGGATCGAAATGACCATATCTTATTTCCTGACCGTTTACAGTAATGGTATCATAATACCAGTCCTCTTCTGGAATATTGTAGCTGATGTTGTCATAGCAGACATCAGTGCTGTTGCTGTATACAACAGGTCCAAACTTATATACAAAATCATCAGGATTGAATACCGTATAAACAATGGTTTCGTCATCTAAATCAAGGAAATAATATGTCCATGTATTAGTGCTCTGATCATAGTTTGCATCGCCATAGAACCATTGATTATTACTTATGTTGTATACTCCAAATCTTAGGTTTCCAGTAGTTAAATCAAGTGTACCATTTGTGATTCCACGTTCTGGGCTGAAGAAGAAGTAGGTTAAATTGTTCAATTCAAATACATTTGGCAAGTGATCGGTGATTGTTACATCTTCCGCATCTGTACCATTATCTACATTATGAACAATGATTTCCCATTCAGCTATTTCATCTTGGAAATATTCGTCCTTATCACTTGTTTTGTTGACTGATACGTCCATCGCATCAAGGATTCTGAAAGTAGTAATATTATATATGAACTTATAGTTCCAGTCCTCAATGTGTTCAGCCTCTACAATGTATTTACCTTTTCTTAATGAAGATTTAGGCAATGTAATATTTACATTTCCGTAAATGTTAGTTTGCATTGTTGTTTGAGGGTAATATACATCACCGTTTTCATGTTCAACTTCGAGTTCGATGGTTTGATAGTCTTCACGGTCATCTTGGTATAACAATGTTCCGCCTTGACTGTTTTCTACACCATCAACAGGTTCAACATAACTACTACTATTAGTTGTAATGTTACCATATCTGCTGTTTACATAAGTAACATTCCACAAGTGTATTTGATCAGGGGAGTTAGTGTTATGGATCGCATTGATAATGTTATCTCCAGCTCTGTGGACAACATTAATTTCAACATCCTCACTGCCATAAAGACTTTGTTCAGGAACTGCAGTTGTAATCAATAGATAACTCCAAGCTTGGTTTTCGAAGAATACATCATCGTGAAGTCTGAAGTTTTCTCCATCGGTATAGATTGCAGATCCATTACGGGCCTTGTTGTGGAAGAATGAATTTGCAACGGTAGTTGTGTTGTGACCGCTAACATAGATTGCTCCACCGAGACCTGTTAAAACTTCTTCAGAATGTGGGACTGCCTCATTTCTTGTGAAATTGTTATATGTCAGATTTGAATTATCCCCATCAATGTATACAGCTCCACCTTGATTGGTAACATTGTTTTCGAGGAATGTATTGTTTGAAAGTATATTGATGTTTCCTTCAATGAATACTGCTCCACCATTTGTTGCATTGTTACCTTCAAATAGAGAACCGTTTACATCTGAATCATGTCCATAAATGAATGCACCTGAACCATTAACTGCAGTGTTGTTTATGAAACTGCTGTTAAGGATTGCAGTGTTGGAACCATTAATATAGACCCCAGCACCATTTGTAGCATTATTGCTTATGAATTTGGTGTCATTGTCTATTAAGGTATGGTCACCTGTAATAAATACGCATCCACCGTTAGGGGCAGTGTTGTTAACAAATGTAGTGTTTCCGATTTCCGCCCTATTTCCTTCAATGAAAATACAAGCACCAGTAGATGATGCATTGTTATCTTCGAAAATGGAATCTTTGATCTTACAATCGTTACCAACTAAAAAGATAGTACCGTTTATACTGCTATGGTTATAGAACTCAGAACCATCGACAGTGGTATTTTGACCATAAATGTAGATTGCAGCACCACAAGCCTCATTTGCAGTGTTGTTTTCAAATATGGAATCTATGATTTTTGTATCATTACCATAGACATAAACAGCACCTGCATTACCAGTTGGGACAGTATCGAACGCAGGATCAGTACTGTGAGAACTGGTTTGACCTTCAATTTTTGCAACATTTCCCTTAAAGGTACAATTATCAATGGTAATATTATTACCTTCAGTATTAACACCCAAGAATCCGTCATGAGTATTTCTGATTCCACCAACCATAATAGCGGAACCTTCTCCACCAGTGTTATTGATAAACTCAGAGTTATTTACAATTACATTGTTATGACTTATTCCAAGTGCACCACCATATTCCCCTTCTGCTGTACAATTAATAAAACTACAGTTTTGTACAACTTGAGGTTCTGTAATAAATCTAGGGGTATTGGTGTAATTTCCATGTATATAAACTGCAAACCATCGAGAAGTAATATTGATAAAATTACAATCAACTAACTTACTTGCAACACATGCAGAACTTACCCATTCGTCTGAAAGACAAAAAGCACCACCGTGAGTAGCAGAACTTGTATTAATAAAGTTACATCCATACATTTCAGCACCGAACACTACACCAAACTGACCAGTACCATCAGTACCACCTTGAGGGCTATCACCCACGTAAGTTTGTTTGGAATTAGTGAAATTAACATTAGTTAGTCTCATTGGCACTTCATCTATGTAAGATCCAGTTACGAAGAAAAGGTGTTGATAGGACTCCAGATTATTAAAAACACAATCCGTCAAATTTCCGCTGTTAAAACTAAAAAATCTTCCAGTACAATTTAAACTTTCAAAAGTAACATTAGTTAAATTAATACCTGAATCAGCATAATATCTATTTCCATTCCCATCCCAAGTACCGTAACCACTAAAGGCCAATGAAGTACTAGTAGAATCAACTTGAAATGTAGCAACCTGATTAGGATTGGTTCGACTTCCTCCAACAACCCTAACATTAGCAATATTTATTATTTCATTTCTGCCAACATCACGGTAACCGTTTCCTGTCCATATTCTAGCATGAGCACTACCTTGATAAGTTCCTCCATTCAGATAGAGGGTACCTCCACCTTCTCTGGAAATTTGCTGCATCATATCTATAACTTGTTGAGCTGTACCACCATTCAGTTCATGATCCGCACCGAGCGGATTTGCTCGCAATGTTGGGACTTTTCCATTATTAGTTAAACATTCATCGCTTTCAATGGATGAATCCTCATCACTTTCATTTGACAAAGATACATCATCTTCAATTTCATCATTGTTTGAAGTGCCATCCTTAAGGTCCAAATTGGATGTTGATGACTCTTCATTCGAATTCGACGAGACGTCTTCTAAACCCTGATTATCATCAGAGTCTAAAACAACTTCATTTATGCTTTCGTCAGTCTGAATATCGGTTGAAACCGATAGTGTCGAGAGTTCGTTAGCGTCTACATCGCCAACTGCATTTTCATTTGCACTTACAAACGAAATTGAAAAAATCATTAAAAATAGTATTAAACTGAATAATAACGTTCGTTTAATACGCATACATTTTCACCATTTTTAAACAAACTGAAAAGTTTGTTACTCAATTGCAATGATAAGTTTTGCTAATAAATATAGTATTTTACAAAATTTTTTTTAAGTGATTATTACCTCTTTAATAATCGAAGATTGTTATTAAAATCTATTATAAAATACTCTTTTAATAATTGAGAAATGTTATTAAAATGTATAAAATATTCCTTTAATAATTGAAAAGTCTTATTAAAGTGTAAAATCTTCCCTCCTGATATTAAAAAAATTATTGAAAGGGTACAAAGTACCATGCAATATCCATTTTGACGGGTACAAAGTACCATGCAATATCCATTT
>JAUNXF010000037.1 GCA_030539935.1 Methanobrevibacter sp. | reverse complement strand
TTTTTAGTTTTTTTCTATTTTTTATATTTTTTTTTATTTCTATATTGAAATTTCCTATCAATTTTCGAATTTTATACAAACTATTTAATAGATTAAAAAACATATATAATCTTATTATGAAATAAATATTTCAACTATCTATTATACTAATATTAAAATAATAAAATATTTAATAACTTTTTCAAAACAACGTTTAAAACTGATTATTATGCTTAAAATATTTGAAGACTTAGGATATAAAAAACAGATATGCAAAACATGTGGCAATGAGTTTTACTCCCAAGTGGAAAGAGACACTTGTGGAGATGCTCCATGTGATGAATATGGATTTATTGGAAATCCTGCAACAGACAAGCCATATGACTTATATGAAATTCAAGAAACCTTTAGAAATTTCCTAAAGGATGAAGGCCACACACCTATACCTCGTTATCCAACTTTAGCTAAAAGATGGAGAGATGACGTATTTTTAGTTGGGGCTTCAATATTCTGTTTCCAGCCATGGATCACATCTGGTTTGGTCGAACCTCCGGCTAATCCTCTTGAAGTTGAACAGCCATCCATCCGTCTCAACGATGTAGACAATGTTGGAAGGACAGGCAGGCACATGACATGCTTTACCATGGGTTCACATACAGTAATCAACAAGCCTGACAACTTCATCTATTGGGAGGATGAAACAATCCGCCTTTGTCATGAGTTCTTCAAGTCAATTGGAATCAATACTGAAGAGCTTACCTTCATCAAATCCTGGTGGAAAGGTGGAGGTAATGAAGGACCATGTTACGAAGTGTGCTGTCGTGGTGTGGAACTTGCCACCCTTGTTTTCATGCAATACAAGACCCTTGAAAACGGTGACAAGGAAGAGATTCCGATTAAGGTTGTGGATACAGGCTATGGTCTTGAGAGGATTGCATGGATTTCACAGGGAACTCCAACCGCTTATGATGCATGCTTTGCTCCTGTAGTGGACAAGCTTAAGGAAATCACCAATGTTGAAGTTAATGAAGAGATTTTGGCCCGCAATGCAGAAATTGCAGGTATGATGGATATTGAGGACATTGGGGATATTAGAGAGCTCCGTCAACAAGTTGCAGACAGTCTGGACATTAGCTTGGAGGAGTACTTGAAAAATGCAGAGCCAATGGAAGCAATCTATATCATTGCAGACCATACAAGATGCTTGGCATTCATGTTGGCTGACGGCATCATTCCATCCAATGTAAAGGAAGGTTATCTTGCAAGGCTTGTCCTAAGAAGAACAATCCGTTTCATGAAAGAATTGAAGATGGAGGAATCCTTGTCTGACATTATGGAAATTCAGCTTGATTTCTTGAGAAAGTTCTATCCTGAAATTGATGAATCCCAAGCCCATATCATGAATATCATCAATCTTGAAGAGGAAAGATATGCTAAAACCATTGAAAAAGGTAAAAAGACAGTAAAAAGAACCATTAAACGCCTTAAGAAAGAAGGAAAAACATCAATGCCTTTAGAGACCTTAATCGACTTATACGATGCGCAGGGTATGCCTCCTGAAACTGTTGAAGAGATGGCAAGCGGAGACAAGGACTTTGAAGTCTTTGTGCCTGATAACTTCTTCACAATTGTAGCTGATATGCACGAGGAGGATAAGGTCGCCAAGAAGGAAAGCATTGATTTGGATGTGCCGGAGACAGAGCTTGACTTCTACAAGGATATTTATCAAAAAGAGTCTGACGGAAAGATCATTGAAGTCATTGAAAAAGAGGATGCCGTATGTCTTATTTTGGATAGGACAATCTTCTACCCTGAAGGTGGAGGTCAGCCATCTGATATAGGTATCATCTCCATTGAAGGCAAGATCTATGAAGTCTGCTATGCTGAAAAATTGAACAATATTGTCCTCCACCATATTGCCATTCCTAAAGATGGGGATAAGGAAAGTCTGTTTGCTGCTCTTAAGGGATATGTTGGAACTGAAGTCCACATGGCCATCAATTGGAATAGGAGAATCACTTTGGCAAGACATCACACAGGTACTCACTTGGTCATTGCAGCTGCAAGAAAAGTTTTAGGCCAACATATTTGGCAGGCAGGTGCACAAAAGGGTCTTGCTCGCTCACGTATAGACTTATCACACTACAAGCGCATCACACAAGATGAACTTAATGAAATTGAAAAGCTGGCAAATGAATATGTGATGATGAACATTGATTTGGATATCAATTGGCTAAGCCGTGATGATGCAGAGAAGGAATATGGATTCACCTTATACCAAGGTGGTGTAGTTCCTGGATCCCAGATTAGGGTAGTCAAGATTCCTGGAATTGATGTTCAGGCTTGCGCAGGTACTCACCTTGACAGAACCGGTGAAGTCGGCCCAATCAAGATCAATAAGACTGAAAGGGTTCAGGATGGTGTTGAAAGAATCGATTTCTCAGCAGGACTTGCAGCTATTGATTCCATTCAGGCAGATAAGGAGATATTGAGGGAAAGTGCAGGCATATTCAGTGTAACCAATGAGCAATTGCCTAAGACCTGTGACAGGTTCTTCAGTGAATGGAAAGCTCAAAAGAATGAGATTGCCAAACTGCAAAAGGAAATTGCCAATTTGAAGGTGGCTACATTGGCTGACAATGCTGTTGAAGTCAATGGTTTAAAGGTCTTAAAGGAAATCATTGATGGAGACATTAAGGAGCTTCAAAAGATTGCAACTGACTTTACCGATAATGAAAAGGCTGATGTCGTATTCCTTGGAAATAATGAAGGTAAGATAGTTGGTGCAGCCACTAAAGAAAGTGGAATTCAAGTCAATGGCATTATTAAGGAAGCAGCTTCCCTGCTTGGAGGAGGCGGCGGTGGCCGTCCTAACTTGGCTCAAGGAGCCGGTCCAAATGCAGATAAAATGTCTGATGCTTTAGACTTGGCTGTTGAACTCTTAGGAGATAATTAAATTTCATTCTCCTTTTTTCTTTTTGTTATTATCATTTAATTTTTAATTTCTTTTTTTTTAGTTTTTTCATTGTTCGTTAATCATTTATTTCTTTTTCAGTTATATAACAATCGTTATATTTATAAACTATAAATTAAATATATAAAAAGATAAAGATATAATTAAGAAATATTTTATAGACTAACCAATGATATTTTTTCAATTATTCTTTATTGGATTTTATTTTAAAAATTATTATATTCAATGAGGTATTTTATGGAACATGATTTAATTATAGCCCGTTACGGAGAACTGGCATTAAAAAGTGATAGGGTTAGAAAAAGATTTGAAAATCGTTTAGTAAACAATATAAAGGCATCCATTGATGCAGAAGTTAAAGTTCGCCAAGCAAGAATATATATTTCCCCAAATGATTTTGATGATGCATTGGATAAGTTAGAGAGAATATTCGGCATTGTATCTTATTCTCCTGCTGTCACTACAAAATCCACATTTGAGGATATAGAAAGGGATGTCTCTCTTTATGCTGAAAAGCTTCATGATGAAGGACTATTGGATGAAAACACCAAATTTGCAATAAGCTGCAGAAGAGTGGGAAATCATGAGTTTTCATCTCAGGAGATGGCGGCATTTGCAGGTGCAGTTGTAGTGCGCAAATATTCATCTCCAGTAGATTTAACCAATCCGGAACTTACCATTTACCTTGAAGTTAGAGATAATGATGCATATATATTTCATGAAAAGATTCAAGGTCCTGGAGGATTGCCTCTTGGAACTCAAGGAAAGGTTGTATCCCTTGTGTCAAGCGGCATAGACTCTCCTGTAGCCACTTATTTGATGATGAAAAGAGGATGTCAGGTAATTGCTCTTTTCTGTGACAATCAGCCATATACAACTCCAGAGGCACTAAAGAACTTTGAGGATTTAATAGATCAGTTAAATCTTTATGCAAGCGGTGCACCAATCAAAAAACGGGTTGTCAAATATGGAGACTATTTAAGCACATGCAAATCAGATGCTCCTGATAGGATGACATGCGTTTTATGCAAATCAGGAATGTACAAGATTGCAGGAAAGCTTGCTAAAAAGGTTCATGCAGATGCGGTTGTAGATGGCAGCAGCTTAGGTCAGGTGGCTTCCCAAACCCTTCCAAACATCCTTGCAACCCGTGAGGATCTGGATGTTCCTGTATTGTCTCCTCTCATTGGTCTTGATAAACTGGAGATAACAAGAATTGCAGAGAAAATCGGAACTTTTGAAATCTCTAAAAGGGATGATGGAGGATGCAAGGCAGTTCCAAAATATCCGGAAACCAATGCCGATTTGGAATTGGTAAAACAGGTCAAAGAGGACATCAATCAAGATGAACAACTTGAAAAGGCTTTTAAAACTATTGAATTCTAATTTAAAATATTTTAAACAATTTTATTATTTCATGAAATATGATGCTTTTTTCATGAAATGATTATTTTTATTTATTTAGAGAGGTTTATCATGAAATCTAAGGTTGCAGGAATCGTATTTATTATAGGTAGTTTATATTATATGGTGGCCGAAGCCATCACTGCATTCACATTTAATGAAACATTATTCAATACATATATTTTTCATACAATTTCTGAACTTGGAATTCCCAACATTAACTCTCCATTATCATTTTTGATGAACTCTGCTTTTATTATAATTGGATTAAGTTTGCTTTTTGGTAATTTATATAAGTTTAAAGACTTTATAATTAAAAATAAAATGGCTTTTTACATTTTAACACTTATCAGTTCTATTGGTGTAATCATTGTGGCCTTAATTCATGCAGGAAATCCCTTGACTGATGGATATCATAGTTTAGGTGCTGTAATGGCAATTCTTGGAGGAAATGTTCTGCTTGTAATTATTTCAAGGTCCATGGAAGAATTTGAAATTTACCAAAAGGTCACCTTGATTTTAGGGGTCATTGGCCTAATTGCGTTTTGGATAATGTTTTTCAATATGGAAAGCATTTATATGCCTGTATTTGAAAGATTGTCTGTTTATACTCTGATTATCTGGAGTTTTATCACAGGCATTTATCTATTAAAAGATTCTTAATACCTTAAATATGGATTTTCCAATTAAATTAAACTATTTTGCCAGTCCAATTAGCATGGAATTTATTAATTCAGTTTTGTTTTTTTAGTGTAAAATTCTTCAATTCTTATTTATTTCCTATTTATATATTAAAAGGTACAAAGGTATATTTATGAATACAAACCGATTTGAAACATTTTTTGATGCAATTTTAGCGATTATCATTACAGTATTGGTTTTAAAGTTAACACAGCCTATTGCTCCTACACTAAATGCATTTTTATTGTTGAATGCAAGATTCATTACCTATGCTGTATGTTTTTTAGTGATTTTTATTATTTGGTATGATAATCATAACCTGTTTCAGGTTGTAGAGGAGATAGACAATAAGGTTCTATCAATATATGCTCTACAAATATTTGCAATTTCTCTTCTTCCTTACTTTGCATCATGGGTTGCATTGGATATGCGCTCTGTTGCTGCCCAAACAATGTTTGGAATAGTTTTTCTTGCAATAGACATTTTGTATATTCTATCAATCTATGCAATCTATAGGGCAAATCCCTATAACTGTGGGTTATGCCAAGCTAATTTTAGAAGTGTTTATAAGTACATTCCAATTGCAATAATGATTTTAGGATTCATTATCACTTACACAATTTATACTCCTGGAGTTTATATTTGCGTTTTAATCTCATTAACCTGTTGGATTTTCTTTTCAAGACTTAGAAGACCTGATAATGGGAGCACTGATAGATTTGAAGCATTTATTGATGCCATCATTGCAATAATAATAACAATTATTGTACTTGAGATCCCAATGGTTGCAAATGGATCTTGGGAAGCCTTCTTTGATATAAAAATTGAGTTTATAGTTTATGCAGTAAGTTTCATAGTATGTTTCAATTTCTGGAATTATAACAATAATCTTTTTAGTTTTGTTAATAAGGTTGACCATCATGTTATTTGGTCAATTGGGGTTGCATTGTTCTTTTTATCATTGATTCCTTATTTGACTATATTTGTTGCTGAGAATTCAAATCAGTTCTTCCCTTGCTTTTTGTATGGTTTGGATTTTATTATTGTGGCTATTATATCAATATTCATTGCCAATGCTTTGAAAAATTCAGATAAGGCAAATATTGCTTTACAAATTGCTTTAGCAAATAACAAGCCATATATTGCAACAATTGTATTGGTGTTAATCGGAATGATTATTGGTTATTATGTTTTTCCCTTGGCTATTGTGATTGCTTGTTTGGTTTCAATAATTACTTTGTGGATAATATCTTATTATAGTAAAAAATATTAGGTTTTAATTTTTCTATTCCATTTTCCAATTTGATTAAATAAATATTTTATCAGATGCTATTTTTTAAATCATAATTGTTATATATAATATTAATCAAAAATAATAATGTATATTAAATAACTTAAGAACTTTTAAGTTATTTAAGAGTATTTAGTTTGATTAATAATTTAATTATTTTATATTAGCTATTAATTCAAGTAATTAATTATTATAACAATTAGTTATTAATGATATAATTATTTTTTAATAGTTAATTGCTATAATAGTTAATTATTATTCTTATATTATGAATTAAAGCTAAATATGTACGCTATTTAGAAATAGTAAATTTTTACTTTGAGGTGTTTTAAGATGAAAACTACTGTTAGTGTAATCAAAGCTGATATTGGAAGTGTTTCTGGACACTGTGTATCTCATCCTGCTTTAATGGAAAAATGTGATGAAGTATTATCCGGTGCTTTAGAAACTGGTATTCTTGAAGATTATTACATTACCCGTTGTGGTGACGACATTGACTTGATCATGACCCACAGAAACGGTGAATTAAACGAAGAAGTTCACAAAACTGCATACGATGCTTTCCTTCAAGCAACTGAAATTGCAAGGGACTTAAAATTATACGGTGCAGGTCAAGACTTACTCACTGACACATTCTCTGGAAACGTAAAAGGTATGGGTCCAGGTTGTGCAGAAATGGAATTCAAGGAAAGAGGAAGTGACCCTGTAATCGTTTACTGTATGGACAAAACCGAACCAGGTGCATTCAACTTGCCTATTTTCAGAATATTTGCTGACCCATTCAACACTGCAGGTCTTGTAATTGACCCTAAATTACACGACGGATTCAGTTTTGAAGTCTTTGATGTAATGGAACACAAAAAAGTTGTTTTAGACTGTCCTGAAGAAATGTACGACTTGCTTGCATTAATCGGTTCAACCGGCAGATATGTAATCAAAAGAGTATTCAAGAAAAATGGTGAAATTGCAGCTTCAGTAAGTACTGACAAATTAAACTTCTTAGCTGGTGAATATGTAGGTAAGGATGACCCTGTAGCTATTGTAAGAGCTCAATCAGGATTCCCTGCTAATGGTGAATGTGTAGAGCCATTTGCATTCCCACACATGGTAAGCGGATGGATGAGAGGATCCCACAATGGTCCTATGATGCCAACCAGTCAAGAAGAAGCTAACCCAATCAGATTCGACGGACCTCCAAGAGTTGTCGGTTTAGGTTTCCAAGTAACTGATGCTAAATTGGTTGGACCTGTTGACTTATTCGATGACCCTGCATTTGATGAAACCAGAAGACAATCTGCAAACATTGCTTCATACATCAGAAGACACGGTCCATTCGAACCACACAGATTACCATCTGAAGAAATGGAATACACTTCATTACCTGGCGTAATGGAAAAATTAGAACCTAGATTCGAAGACATGGATGATGAATAATCCAGCTTTTCCACCCCTTCGGGGTGCAAAACCTGGACCAAAATATTTTCATTAGTTGGGAGTAATTGCTCTTAACTATTTTTTTTATTTTATTATTTATTAGTTTTATTATAATCGAACATTAATATTTGTGGGGGTAAAAAAATGACTTTTTGTCCAAGTTGTGGAGCAGAAAAAAAGGAAGGGAGCAAGTTTTGCCATAATTGCGGATATAATTTTGAAAATGATGTATCTGAAGCAGTCCAAAATGATGATTTCAATACTCAAGTCAATCCACAGGTCAATGCAAACCCAAACCCTAATGTGCAATCAAGCCAAAATTCCCATACCATTTCTAAGGTTTTAGGTTATATTTTTGCTATTTTAATACCTATAATTGGAATTGTTTTTGGTATCTATTTAGTGACACGTGATGAAGAGGATGCTAAAAAACATGGAAAGCTGATTATTGGTCTTTCTGTAGTCATATGGATTCTTTCTTATATAATTATGGGTATGTAAATTTTTTTTTAATTTTTTAGTTTTTTATTATATTATTATTTTTATTATTCCTTTTTCGAGATTTTAATTCTTTTTTTATTCTTTTACATAGTTTTTATATTCTTTTTTAGATATCATTCTTATTTTTCTAAAAACATAGCCATTTCACGGATTTCTTTTCCAGAATAATCTATATTTTTCAAATCGCAATAATATTTGAATCCTAATTTTTCCAAAACCCTTTTGGATTGGTGGTTGTCATATCTGCAGCTGGCATGGATCTTATCTATATTCAAATCTTCAAATGCATGATTCACTATTTCTCTACATGCTTCTACAACTAAACCTTGTCCCCAATATTCCTCTCCAATCCAATAGCCCAATTCGACACCTTCATCTTCCCAATAGTGGTTGGTGTCTGGATAGAACAATAAGCCAACACATCCTATTGCATTTCTATTCATTGTAATCGCATAGGTTTCCCTTTTGGCAAAAACGGTTCTTATAATTTCCAAGCTTTCTTCAACGCTTTTGTGTGGTGGCCAACCTGCAATAGGTCCGATCTTTGTGTTTTTGGCAAAATGATACAGACATTCTGCATCGCTTTCTTTCCATGGTCTCAAAATAAGTCTTTCTGTTTTGAAAATCATGTTAAATAGTTTATTTAATCAAATATTTAAAATTTTTAAATTTGTTCTCAAATGGACTTTGAATAGAATTATAATTTTATTCTTATTTTCTTAATTGAAAAATTTTATATAAACTATTTAACAAAGTATACTTTATGTCTTTTATTTCACTTATTTTAAAAAATCCATTTAGGAAGAGAAGCTCTGCAATTCTTGCCATCATTGGAATTGGCATAGGAATCGCAACCATTGTGGCACTTGGAGCAATCACCGATGGGATGGTGTCCTCATTGGAGGATACAATACATGCTGGCGGTTCCGACTTTACAATTGTAGGCAAGGACACAGGAGACTCTGCATATGGTACAAGCACTATAGATGAGGATTGGGTGGAAAAGATTGGAAATTATTCCGGTGTTGAATCGGCCTATGGAATTTATGTTGGAATGTTTTCCACCAAGAACAAGCCCATGTTCACATTGATTGGAATAGACCCTGAAGGATTATCTCTTTCTGAAGCTAAGGTGACTGAAGGAAGGCTCTTTAAGGATGATTCAAAGGAGATCATACTTGGAAAGTTGCTTGCTGATGACGAGGAGAAGGGTGTCGGAGACTATATGACCATCAATGGAGAGGATTTCAAGATAGTCGGCCTCTATGAAACCGGTGATGTCCAAAGTGATGGCGGAGCCATGACCTCACTTAAATCAGTTCAGGATATGGCCAATGATGAAGGGAACATAAGCAATGTCTATGTAAAGGTTGAAAAGGGTCAGGATATTGAAACCGTAAAGAACAACATTAACAAAACCTATGGTGATGACATTTCTGTAGTGGGTTCCATTATGGAGATGGAGAACATGAAAACCATATTGGATATGCTTAACGGCGCTTCCTGGGCAATCAGCTTGCTGGCCATTGTTGTTGGCGGTTTGGGAATCATCAATACAATGCTGATGTCAGTATTTGAGAGAACCCGTGAAATTGGAGTCTTAAAGGCGGTGGGCTGGTCCAATAAAAGGGTCTTGGGAATGATTGTCGGAGAATCAATTGTGATAACATTGGTTGCAGGAATCATTGGAACAATTTTAGGTGTTCTTGCAGTGGAAGTTCTTTTGCCTATGGTTGGCAGTGCATTGACTCCTGTCTATTCAATCGACACCTTTGTTCAGGCATTTGGAATTGCAATTATTGTAGGTGTTGTAGGAGGCATCTATCCTGCAATCAAGGCAGTAAGTTTGGCGCCAACTGAAGCTTTAAGGTATGAATAAGCATTAAGTTAGTGATTATTAAAATAAGTGGAATATGCTTTTTTTTAAACTGGTGTCAAAATAAGTGAAATAATTAGTAAAGATAAAAATTGTAAAAAAGAGTAAAAGCAAAAAAAAGTAAAAAAGTTTAAAGATTAGAGTACACCAAGGTCGTCTAATTCCTGAATGACAATATCATGAGAAATTTTGGTCATAACTTCTCTAATCAATACTTTTTTGCTGCCTCTATTTGTGTAACCATTTTTTTCCAAGATATTAATCAATTGTTCTTCGCTAAGATCTTCAAGTACAATCCTTAATTCAGTTACATCTATATCTGCCATAATAGTCATCTCCCATTTTTAAAAATTTGTTATCATAATCCTGTGTTCATTATTTTTTTATTTTCAATCTTTAATTTTCAAAATCAATTTTTAATTCTAATTTTAAATCTTTAATTTTTTCAATCTTCAATTAATTTTTTAAAATTTTAAAAATTGTTCTTAATCACTTGAATAAATATTTATTTATGAAAGTATTTAAATTTTTAGTTTTTATTGTATCAAATAGTTTGATATTATTGAAATAATTTTTATTCATCATTTCAGAAATTTCCTTAAGGCATGAAAACCTTGATTTTTTAAAAAATTTTCATGAATTTCATAAAAATTTCGATAATCTCAATTTGATAAATATTCTTAATATGAACTTCGATTATTTTATAGTTTACAACATAAAAATATCATTTAATTAATCGTTTATTCAATTAAATTAATCCATGAATCATTCTTAGTGCATCGAGTAAACCGTGGCTATATTCAATGCAACCAAAAGCGGTTCTTGTGTCTTTTTTCTCAAGGTAATATTTTGAATCATTCCAATAATCGATTGCCCTGTCATAAACTTCCTTCTCTTTGCCTTCGAACTTGATATGTTCGACTTGCTTCAAATTTCGCTCAAGCTTTGCAATGTCTATTGCAATTTTCTCTTCACTTTCCAAATCTTTCATTTTATAATCCTCGAACAATTATTTTTTTAAAAAATTAAAATTTTTATTTAGAATAATTTTTTAATTTATTTTTTTTTAAAATTTAAAAAATTAAAATTTTTGTTTTAGAATAATTTTTTAATTTATTTTCTTTAAGATTTTTATCTTAATCTCTTATGCCTATATTTTTTAGGCCCGTTCAATTCCTCCCATACATGGAAAATTCTTTGACCTACTGTAAAGTATGAAAGAACAACAAGTATGTATATGAAGTATGTGAATATTATGTTTGAATTGAATATGGCTGCAATCACTGCACCTGCCATTATGATGATCAATCTCACAGCACGTTCAGCTATTCCTATATTGCATTCAACCCCTTGGGATTCTGCCCTTGCCCTTACATAGCTGACGGTTATTGCTGAATGGATTGCCAATACACCTACAAACCAGTGGCAGTATCCTCCGAATATTATTCCAATGAATATTATCGCATCTGCAAAGCGGTCCATAGTGGAATCCAGAAATGCTCCAAATGGGCTTGCCCTGTCATGCCGTCTTGCAACAGCACCGTCCAAGACATCCAAAAATCCGCTGAGCAATATGAAGAATGCCCCTCCAATCAGGTTTCCATAAGCAAAGAAAACTGCAGATATGATTGCAAGAAATGGAGAGATTACAGTAATCATATTTGGATTCATATTCAATCGACTGGCTAAGGGTTCTAAAAATTTTGTAAGATATGGTCGTAAACTATTAAGCATAATTTTAATTATATTGATTTACTAATATATATTTAATTAGATTAATCAAAGATTAAGTTTGATTAACAATTAATTTTTTAAAAATTAAATCTATTTTTGGTGCATTATTTATGAAGATATTTAAGATGAGCAGTGAAAATCCTGATATGGATTTGATAAGCGAGGCCATTGACATAATGGCAGATGGGGGAATCATCCTTTACCCTACAGATACCGTTTATGGTTTGGGGGCAAATATTTTCAATAATGATGCAGTAAAAAGGATTTATGAAATCAAGAAAAGGGATGCTTCAAAGCCATTGTCTGTATTGGTGCAGAATGTTGAATCACTTGAATTGATTGCAGACTTGAATAAAGGTTCAAGAGCCATTGTCAATAAGTGGTTGCCTGGTCCATTTACCTTTATCTTAAATAAGAAGAAAATAGTATCTCCATATGTCAGTGCAAGCGCAAAAGTTGGAGTGAGGATTCCAGACTATAAGATTGCAACATCACTTGCAAGCCTCTTTCCAATAACAACTACAAGTGCAAACCTTACTAATGAGGACACCTTGTCAAATCCTCAGGATATCTTAAGGCAGATAGGAAATGATGTGGATTTGGTCATTGATGTTGGGGATTTAGGCAATGCAAAGCCATCAACTGTCATTGACTTAAGCTCATCCAAGCCTACTTTAGTTAGAAATGGTTTTGATTCAGGTGATGATTTTTCATTTTTCACAATCTGATTATAATATTAATATTAAGTTGTAAATTGAAATCACTAAAAAACTTAACTTTAAATATATCCGATTAAATATTATGTTTACTGAGTAAATTTATTGTAAAATTTATTGTAAGGATTATTGTTATTAATGAAATTATAAACATTATTTTAATTATTATGAAGGGAAAGATATGAAAATATTATCAAACATGACAAATATGGAAAAGATTTCTACCAATTCTCCTTTAGATGAATTATTAGATGGAGGAATTGATAAGAGAACCATCACACAAGTATACGGCCCTCCAGGAGTGGGAAAAACCAATATTTGTCTAAGTATTGCAATAGGAGTTGCAAAAAGAGGCAAAAAGGTAGTTTACATTGATACTGAAGGTGGAATATCAGTTGACAGAATAAGGCAGATATCCGGTGAAGACTTTGAGACTGTTGCAAGGAACATAATTGTCTTTGAGCCAACTTCATTCAAGGAACAGGAAGAGGACCTTGGGCTTATTGAATCATGGATATCCTCCAATAGCGCTGATGTTGAACTCATCATAATGGATTCAGCTGTTGCATTGTTCAGAGTTGAAGATGACAACTCAAAATCCCACCTTTTAGGAAAGCAGATGCAAATGCTTTCAGCACTTGCAATCAATCATGACCTTGCAGTGCTCGTCACCAATCAGATCTATGCTTCATTTGATGAGGAAAGCGAAGAGGATTTCTCTCCTGTTGGTGGAACAATCATTCAATACAGAAGCAAGATCATCATTGAATTGAAGCGTGAAGAAGGAACCAATCAAAGAATCGCCATTCTCAAAAGGCATAAGACAAAAAGGGAAGGATTGGCTGTTCACTTCTTGATTACCAATAATGGGATTGAATAATCCCAATCATAAATTGTGGTGAAATATGTTTTTTATTTTAAGATATTTTTTTTATTTTTAGCTGAATTATTTTATATTCTAGAGATTTATAAGTTCTCATTATACTTTTATAAAACTGTTTATGAAAATAATTATAATGTTTTGGAATGTTTGGAACATATGATTTATTGTTTTAGTCTTTTGGAAGATTTTGATTCAGTTATTAAATATTCTGATAAGTACTTGAAATTAGATAAAAACAATTTAAATATTTATATTCATAGGGCTATAGCTTTATTGGCCTTGCAGAGAGATGGGGAAGCTTTACATTATTATGACTTGGTTTTAAATGAGGATTCGGAGAATATTTATGCTTTAGTTGGGAGAGCTCATATTTTATTAAAATTAGAAAAAGAAGATTTATTTTTAGAGTGTTGTGAAAGGATTTTATCCATTGATCCTAACAATTGCCATGTTTTATATTATATGAGCCTATATTATTTTAGTTTGAAACAACTTGATTTAGCTTTAAAATATATAAACGATTCCTTAGATGTTGATTCATATAATTTGTTCGCTTTATTTCTTAAAGCTAGGATTTTAGCTAAACAAGGTTTATTTGATGATTCCTTGTTCATTTTGAATGGAATATTGAATATTTTGCCTGAAAATATTGATGTTTTGTTTTTCAAGGCTCTGGTTTTAATGGATATGGAAAAGAATTCTGAAGCAAAAGAGTGTATTGATTATATTTTAGAATTAGATGAAAATTATTCGGATGCCTTAAAGATTAGGGATGTTTTAGAGGAACGATGATAAATTATTAGTAGGTGTTAATATTACAAAACGATTTATTGTGTCTTGGTTCATTTTTTGTACTTTGTTAGGTTTGCTTTCAGCAGTCTTAAAATATATTTTATTTTGTATGTGATAATGTTTCTTCAGTTCACTTCTTGATAGCTAATAATGGAATTGAATAACTAAATTTCTTTATCTTTTTTCTTTTTTTATTTCACTATTTCTCCATTTTTAATATTATTGGCATGTTAATTTTTAGAAAGTTTTATATTTTTTATTCAATATATCTTTAATTATATTCAAATATATATAATTTTTTTATTTCTTTTACATAA
>JAUNXF010000110.1 GCA_030539935.1 Methanobrevibacter sp. | reverse complement strand
AATAGTTTTTTTAGTAATTTTTTATTTTTTTTTTAAAAAATTTTTAATATTTTATATAATTATAAATAGTTTTTTTAATAATTTTCCTTTTTTATTATTAAAATTATTTTTAAAGCTAATTTTATATTTTTTTCAAATAAAATTAAGTATATTTTATCTTTTATCAATTAATTTGGATAGTTTTATATAATAAATACAATAAAAATTAAATTATAAGAATTTGAATGGAGGTGAAAAAACGAATAAAACGAAATTGCCCTCCCTTCTTGCTTTAATATTGATATTATTCTTATCCTTGAGTGTAGTTAGTGCAAGTGACAATATTCATGTCACTAACACATCAGATAGTGTAATTGATAATTCAATGAGCATATCGGATTCTAGTTATGATGATTTAATCAGTAATTCTGATGATTCTAAATATGATGATTCTTTAAATCTGTCTGATTTAGAAAATCTTGATTTAAATCAAGATTCAGTTTCTAATAATGATGATGAGGATATTTCCAATTTAGATGATGAAATTACTGAAAATGGCCTAAAGGAACCTAGTAGGCATAGCAGTTTATTAATTTCTAGTTCAGACGAGACTGTTCTTTCTGAAACAGAACCAATCATTATAAGCAGTTCCACCTATTCAAGATACTTTGATTCAAATGGTATGATAAAGTCAGGCACCCTTAAAGATGGGGATACCATAAAGATCAAAAGCATTTCAGATAAGGTGTTCACCATCAATAAGCGATTGAATATAATCTCTGATGATGGAGATATACTGTCCAATTGTATAATACGTCTTATAGAAGGTAGTTCCGGTTCATATCTAAACAATCTTTGCATTGTAAATACAAAGGAAAAGGCAAGCCGTTCAGGTTATTATCTATCTGGAATCAGCATCATAAATTCAGCAGACAACACAATTTCAAACTCTACAATCAATGTTAGCGTTCATAAGTGCTTTGCAATCATGATGTCAAATGCAAGCCATAACAGAATTATCGACAATACTCTCATATCTGGTTTAAGCACCACTATACCAATGACTGCATCTTCCTATAATGAGATTCGAGACAATTATATTGAGTCAGAATATGCCAATATGGTTTATCAGTCTGTCTATGGGAATGGAGATTTCATGCCGATAGATGATGAGGTATGCAGTGGAAATATCATAGCAAACAATCACCTGAAAAGCAGAAATGGTACCTACAATTCTTATTGTTATGCAATCTATCTGATGCAGGCTGTAAGCGGACCTGGTGCTGTTGTAGCAAACAATACATTGGAAAACGTTTATCATGCCATCATTGTTGAATCTGACGATGCCTTGATATATAACAATACAATATCAAATATCGGAGGACCTGCAGCAATTGTTGTTGGCGGAGACAATGTAACTGTTTCAAGCAATAACGTATCAACTGAATATACAGATGTTCATGATTGGAACAAGGATGGAAATGTGGTGGCTATTGAAAATGCCGGAAAAAACAATTTGATTGTTAACAATACATTGAAATCCGTTGGTTCTGATACGATTAGAAATATTGGCGTTAATTTAGTTATTGCAAATAACACCATCTATACAGAGTCTGCAAATTGCATCAATACAACAAAATCCAATGTTGTCATTGAAAACAACACTTTAGTTGGAGTGAATTCCTCTGCAGTGATGATATTCACATCCAAGCTTGCAGAAAACATAACCATAAGAAACAATGACATAACTAGCGATAAAAGTTCCATTGTGCTAAGGGGTAATGTCAGTTATGCATTGGTTTGTGACAATAGGATCAATTTCTCCGGTGAGTCTGATGCCATTGCGGTATTGAAGTATACCAATAGGAATCCAATCACTCCAAGTCATTGTGCAATTTACAACAACACAATCAATGGTGAAATTGTAAATATGACTGACCCTTCTGAAATAGAAAGAGATGACAGTCCAAATGGCACTGGCAATGGAACAGGTAATGGCACTGGCAATGGAACTGGAAGCGGCACATATAGTGACGAAAAGATCAATGCAACCATTACTATAGTTAACACTACTGTGGCTCAAGGCAGTTATTTTGATATTTTCTTAAAGGATATGGATGGAAATCCAATAAGTGGCGTCAATCTAACATTCCAGTTTTATAAGAATAATTACATTAAAACCACTGACAGTGATGGTAAAGCAAGCTTGCTATTCAATGCAAATGTTGGCAATTATACAATGAATATAAGTTTTACAGGAAATGATACATACAATCCGTGTAATGTTACAACTAAAGTCAATGTCATAAGGCATCAGTTCATTGTTACAGAGGATAATTTCCATACCTGCTTTGACAATAATGGTTATCTTAAGGCAGACTATGCACATTATGATTTGATCTTCAAAGGAACCTTTAAAGACAAGAGAATCATATTGAACGCCCCTGTTGGCCTTAAGGCTGATGGTGCAAAATTATTGGATTCTGTAATCAAAGTCGAATCAGATGATGTTTCTGTTGAAGGATTTACAATAATAAATAAGAATCCTGGAAATGCAGAGGAAAACCTTAGGTTTGCCATATTGTTGGATAATGTTAAAAGAGTCAATGTAACTGACAATAATATTCAATTGAACAGTTTTGACAATGGCTATGGAATCTACGTTTCAGAATCATCTAACTGCAAGCTATTGAACAATACCGTTAAGGTAAAGGCGGAAGGATTGGCATTTGCCATCATGCTTTATGATTCCAAAAACAACACAATCAAAAGCAATGATATATTGGTTAACGGAACAAGCAAGCCTCACTTATATGACTCCAGTATAAAAGTTGACAGTTCAATAAGTGTAGATGACTATGAAGCGGCAGGCATGGACATTCCAGAGGTTTATAAAACTTATGGCATAATTTTATTCTATTCATCTTCAAACGATATTGGATACAATAAGATTAAGGCCACATCTGGCGTTACCAAATATTATACAGCTATTGAAGAATCTACTAATTCCATTGTAGGAATTGACTTGTATTATGAAAGCAACAGCAATAAGGTTCATCATAATGATGTAAATGTAACTGCTAAAGACCCTTATCTTTATGGTTTAGGCGTATTGGGTGCAGAAACAGGTCATAGGGATCAAGTATCTGCAAATAATAGCTTCACTGATAATGATGTTTATGTTAAGGGCACTTATTATGCAGCAGGAATTATAGCGGGTTATAATTCCATCAACACTACAATGGCAAGAAACAGGATTAGTTGTATTGCCAATAATGTTTCCTATGGGGCAATATTGGAAGGTGCTGACAATACCAAGTTCTATAAGAACAATGTCACTGGCAATGCTAGAGTGAATTACTTGATTGAAGGATACGATGCAGACAACAGCAAAATCTATGATAATCACATGTCATATGGGGATAAGGCATTGTTTGTTAGGGCAGTGGCTTTATATCATTCCAACAATAATCAGATCACTGATAATACCTTACCTTCATTAAAGCCTTTGATTCCTCGCATAGTTAAGGAAATCAATAGGATATGGAAGTTAAAATATCCTGATTCTGACATTGAATTCACAGAGGATGATATAATACAGGAAACTCCTTTATCTCCAATTATAGTTAGGCATGATGATGTTGAGTATAATCTGATTGATTTGCTGGATTTTGAACCAACAGCTCACCCTGATGTCATTCCTCCAGATGTAAATCCATATGAAGATATCGGCGGAGAAAACAATACCTTTGAGAATAATAAAGTCGAGAATCCAAATGGTGGTGGATCAAGTGGAGGAACTGGAACTGGCAATGGAGGTTCAAGCTCTGGAAACGGCTCTCATAATGGTGGCACTGCATCAGGTGACAATAATTCCAACAGCAATTCTAATGGAAACGGTAATGGAAACAGCACATCAAGTGGGGAATATTCTAAAGTAAATGGAACCAACGCAAATTCAAATTCAACTGTGGTTGATGGAAACACTGTTGGTACTTCCTCATCTGCTCCTGTAACACAGTCAGCTACTGCTTATAATTTGAATGTAGATGAAGATCCTGCAGCGGCGGCTCGTTCATTATCTTTAGGTGGCATGAACACTCCTGTATTGATTATAATATTATTGTTAATATTTGCCTGTGCATCAGAACTTATTAAACGTTCCAAGAGGAACATTAAATAACCCCAAGCTTTTTAAGGCCTTTGGCCTTAAAAACCTTGACCAAAATATTTCCAAAATTTTAGAAAAAAGTCTGATAAAAATACTTTCATCTACTGTAG
>JAUNXF010000109.1 GCA_030539935.1 Methanobrevibacter sp. | reverse complement strand
AATCAAAGTCTTCAACCATGAAAACACCTACAGAAAAAGCCTAATTATTTTTAATTTTAGCAATGAAATCTCTAGAACGTTTAGTATTAGGTTTTTTAATACTTTTCATATTATTTATTTCACGTTTAATGCTCTTTTCACCTACTTTAAAAGCATAAGAAACATCCTTAATAGTATAATTGGAATTAGTGAATACAATGGATGGACCTACTGCAGCATAATTTAACTTAATATTTAGATTTTTAATCCTATTTTCAAATTTGAACTTCTTATGCAATAGCAAATCCATATCATCTACAGCTAAAATATGTTCTTTTTCCCTATCCTGTAATAGCTTTACCACTTTTTTGTTTGGATTTTGGAATACCTTACGTTGTTGTCTATCAATGTCTCCGCGAATAAATGGGAATGGAGATCCATAACGTTTACGTCTATCTTGAGAAGTGCATAAATAATATTTGGAAATGTCCCATAATATTAATGTAGGGGCTATGTCTGCAAATATCTTTGTCTTGATCTTTTCCCTTTCCTTTAAGTCCTTCTTCAATCCCCTATCCAAATGACCAAACTTATCTATCAAACCTAATTCTTCAAGATTTTGATTTATCCTATCTTTCCTCCAATCATCCCAATCATTAGGCTCAATAAACTCGGGCTTTTCTAAATTAACGGAATAGATAATTTCGTCATAGATCTTAAGATTATTTAAATCCTTGATATTATCTTCAAAAATATCTTCGCCGTGACGATCTATAATGTCTTCAGCATGCTTCACATAAGCCAATGCTAAATTAGTGCATGTATGCTTATCATTGATGATTGTTGGTTTGGTTCTGTGGAATTCCAATCTTTCAATGCGAACTCCCTTGCCGAATCTTCTTCTAAGCTCATCTTCATAACTATCTGCAAACTCGCTATCCAGAGGAACTCTTTTAGTAATGGTTCTGCCATTTTCCTTATATTTTACAATAGGAGTAACTGTTTTAACAACCCCTTTTCTTTGTTGCTTTAGAATATTCAAAACTCTCTTAAAAGACTCTCTTCCCCAACTAGATAATCCAGACATCAGTACCATATAATTGCCTGATAACGGAAGATATGGAATTATCTCAAGCCTATGAACTCCTGAGTGATTAATTTTAAATTCAAAATCATTAGACCCACATTTGCAGGTCTTTCCTCTTTCCAGAAAACTGCTTACCCTATAAGATTTTTTACAATCATTGCATCTTATTTTTGCATATTCCTCTAAATTGCCTAATGCAATCTTATGAGCAGAAATGGCATATTTTACTCTGTCGAAACTATTCCTTTTAGCAGAGGCCTTATTCCTAAATATTTGATTATGGCGGCTGATTTCTCCCAATTCCTCAATGGTAACATCATCACTAACGCGAGAGCCATAACGATTTAAAGATCTGAATGGAGCAGTATAACCACTTTCATCCATACTTTCCTTCATCTCTTGAAGCTTATCTAAATTGCCTTTGAGAAGTTCATAGATTTCTAAGAATGACTCTAAATCCTTGAAATCATTTTTTAGATTAGTTAAATCTAATCTTTCCTTCTCTATTTGGTTTAGAAATTTTTCAGACTCTGTTATCATCAATGACTCATCCATAATATCACCGTGAGGACTTCTATAAATTCATGCCGAGAATTTATATTTCTTTGGATATTATAAATTAACTTTTAATTTTTAATTGCCAACTTTAAATCGTATTATAATTAATTAAATGAATATAATAAAAATCTTTGCATTTGGTTTATTTTTTAAGATAATTATAAAAAATAGGCAAATTACATAAGCAATTCGCCAATTTCACAATCATCAGGAGTTAAAATAGCGGCACTTTCAGTAGCCATAATCATTCCTTCAGATTTTTCTCCCATTAACTTAGCAGGCTTTAAGTTAGTTACAACAGGGACTTTTTTACCTACCAAATCTTCAGGATCATATCTTTTGCCTAAACCTGCAACAACTTGAATGGTTTTATCTCCAATGTCTATTTGAGTTTTCAATAATTTGTTAGATTTTTCAATTTTTTCACATTCTACGATTTTGCCAATTCTAATTTCCACTTTTGCAAAATCATCAATACTAATTAAATCCATTTTTTCACCTTCATCATTATCTTTAGACCCTTTATCATTATTTTTATCTTTACCTGATTCTTTTGAGTCTTTTTTATTAGATTTATCTTTAGATTCACTGTCTGAATCTTCTAAGTTTTTATATAGTTTTTCCTTTTGCTCTGCAATTACTTTATCTTCAATCTTTTTAAATAATGGTTTGGCCTTATTGATTTCGTGACCTTCTTCCAAAAAGACTTTCGCATCATCCCAAGTATTTTCAGTTGAGATGTTGATAATATCACAAATCGCATCGGCTTTATTTGGAATATAAGGTTTCAATAAGACCGCCATAGCCTTACATAATTGATTAGATAAGTATAAGCAATTTGAAGCTTTTTCCATATCCTCTTTTACAGCTTTCCATGGCTCTTGATCATTAAAGTACTTATTGCCCTTTTTAGCAGTTTTGATAATTTCAACCAAACCTTCCCTAAATTTCATAGCTGCAATCAATTCTCCTACCTTATCAGGCAATTCCTTAAGGGATTGCTCAAATTCCAAGTCATATTCACTAGGGTTTTTATATTCCGGCACTTTACCATCAAAGAACTTATTAGTGAAAGTAAAGGTTCTGTGTAGGAAATTACCTATTACATCAGCCAATTCATCATTGATTCTCCTTTGGAACTCATCCCAAGAGAAATCAGTGTCCTTATTTAAAGGAGCATTGATTGTAAGGTAATATCTAAGCAAATCAGAATCAAAGTCCTTTACAAAGTCTGCTACCCAGATAACCCAGTTTTTACTGGTAGACATTTTTCTTCCTTCCAAGGATAGGAATTCACCTGCAAAAATATCATCAGGCAATTTGCAGTCATGACCAAGCAACATTGCAGGCCAGAATAAGGAGTGGTGGTAAATAATATCCTTTCCAATGAAATGAACTACATGTCCATCCCAGTAATCTTCCCAAGGAATGCCGGTTTTTCTTGACCATTGAGCAGCAGAAGAGATATAACCTATAAACGCTTCTCCCCATACATAAATCACTTTACCTTCTGCACCTTCTAAAGGTACTGGAATACCCCATTTCATATCACGAGTCATAATCCAGTCTTGAAGACCTTCCTTTAGCCAGTTTTGAGCATAATTTCTCACATTTGGAGGCAAGTATTCATTTGTGCTAATATATTCCTCAAGCGGTTCTTGAAAATGGCTTAATTTAAAGAAATACTGGGTACTGTCACGAATAACAGGTGTGTTTCCACAAGTCAAACATCTAGGTTCGACGAGTTCTATAGGGTCTAATGCCCTACCACAAACTTCACAGTGGTCTCCTCTTGCATCGGCACCACAAACAGGACAAATTCCTTCCACATATCTGTCAGGCAAGAATTTTTCACAGTTTTCACAGTAAAGCTGTTGGATAGTTTCCTCATAAATCAATCCCTTATCATAAAGGTATTTGAAAAAGTCTTGAGATATTTTATAGTGCAATTCATCTGTAGTTCTTGTAAAATTATCTAAAGAGATATCACAACTTCTAATATCCTCTGCAATCATGTCATGATACCTTTTAGCGACTTCAATAGGTTTTTTGCCTTCAGCATCTGCTTTTACTGCAATAGGGGTACCATGCTCATCAGTTGCACAAACCATTAATACCTCATTTCCAGCCATACGATTATATCTTGCATAGATATCCGCTGGAATATAAGTGGATCTTAAATGTCCTAAGTGACATGGCCCATTTGCATAAGGCAATGCACATGAAATAAATATTTTTGTCAATTAAATCCTCTCCAAAAAGTGTAATTTCATCATAATTCTAATTTTTATTGTAATTTTTAATTTTTTGCAAGTTTATAAATGATATAATGATTATGAATAAATAATAATCAAACATTTATCAATATATTATATATACTCTGTTATATAAATAAGTACTGATTTTTAAGAAAAATCACAAAAATAAAAAATAAATATTGCAAAAATACTCAAAAAAATCTTAAAGAAAATTAAATTTTTTAGAAAGATAGCTAAAAAAATTCAATGATTAATAAAAAATGATGGGGAAGAGATGAGAAAAAGATTTATTGTGAAAATTAAAAATTAAAGTTTGCAAAAACACTGAAAAATAAAAAAATAGATAAAATAAAACTCAAAAGCCATATTTCCCAGTCTGCGATGC
>JAUNXF010000036.1 GCA_030539935.1 Methanobrevibacter sp. | reverse complement strand
TATATTTCAATAAATTTTTAATTATATATCATTTACTTAAAATAAAAGGAGAGATTCATCATGTCAAGTATTGTAATTTATTTTTCAAGAAGTGGTGAAAACTACTTTGGTGGAGAACTTAAAAACATTGAAAAAGGAAACACTGAAGTGATTGCAGAATACATTCATGAATTGGATAATGCAGACCTATTCAAAGTGGAACCTGCAGTTGAATATCCTGCTGATTACATGAAATGCATTGATGTTGCTAAAAAGGAACAGCAATCAGATGCAAGACCTGAAATAAAGGAAACATTAGATAGCATTGATGCTTATGATACAATATACATCGGTTTTCCAAACTGGTGGGGAACATTGCCAATGCCTATGTTTACCCAATTGGAACAACTCAATTTTGAAGGAAAAACAGTAAAGCCTTTTGTAACCCATGAGGGTTCCGGTTTCGGATCATCCCAAAAAGACTTGAAAAAGTTGTGCGAAGGAGCTGAGATTAAAAAAGGATTATCAATTCCTGGCGCTAATGTGTATGATGCGAAAGTTTCTGTAGAACGATGGATTAATGAATAAATTAATCCTTTTACTTTTTTTATTCTTTATTTATTTTTCAATTATTATGATTATTTTCACTTTAATTTTTAATTTTAAACTCTTTTTACTATAAGAAATAAAATGCCATTTTGAAATTATTTTTCCAAAACAGCAATATAATCCATTCTGTTTCTTATAAATGGAATCCAGGTAAATAGTTTAGTGAATGGCTTATATACATTCATTCCATCAAAAAGATTTACATCCTTTACCCATTTGAAGTTGGAATTCAATTTTAAAAGCTCATGACCTTCTTGAACTCCCCAAATGAATTTTGCATCCATTTCCTCAACTGATTTCTCCTTAACATTCTTGACGGAAACAGGAGGCATTATTTCAGTGAATACAGTGCATGACTTGAAATTTTCATCAATTATGTCCAGAATCCTCTTATTGTCCTCTTCAGTAAGATACATTGACAATCCCTCAATGATGAACAATACATCATCACTTGCTTCTATTTCACTGACCCATGATGGATCCATTGCAGAGTATGCCAATGTCTTTACCCTACTGCTGTCCTTAATATAGTTCAATCTGAACCTTGCTGAATTTTCCAAATCAACATTATACCATTTGATTATGCCATTGTCCAATCTATTGTATCTTGTGTCCATTCCAGAAGCAATATTCACTATTGTGCATCTGGGATGTGAGCGGATATATTTTGAAACCATATCATCCAAGACGATAGTTCTTGAAATCACTCCCCATTGCATTTGATAGTCCTTATCTGCTATGGAAAAGTCATAATCAATTTCAGAAATTACATCTATTGCCTTAAAGTCAAAAAATTTGTGATTTTTCTTTTGGGAATGCTTAGCTTTAGTGTATAAAGTCAAAAGCATTGTTTTTTCTACACCTTCTAAATTCATGGTTTTACCTCAAAAATTATATGTTTAATTATTTAATTTTGTAGTATATAAAGTTTAGGTATACCTAAATTATAATGTATATATAAAAATAAATTTGTTTTAAAGGGAATGTGAAGGTGGAAAATATAAAATTAAAAAAAGAATTAATAAAAAATAAAAAATTTAAAAAAAACTAAATTAGAAAAGAGGATTCATAATAATATTTTTCTCTTTTTTAGTCATTCTGGAATATGTTATTACAGACTTATAAGGAGTGTAACCATTTACCTTCTTTGTAGAAAGCAACATAAGGCCACTAATATTGCTTGCCTTAGCTGTTCTTGTAATTACCTTTCCTTTCTTATTCTTATAGTAAACAGTCATCTTTCTTAAGACATAAGTGTGAGGCCTGAAGTCATCCCCTCTTTTATTGTCATGATAAAAGATAGCCGCATATACCCCTTTGACATATTGCCCATCTTTTGGCTGATAGAAAGTTAATATCCTGTCCTTACTGCCTACATCTTTATATTTACCCATTTTAATAGTGGTTGTAGCAGCACAAGCAGGACCCATAGTGAATCCTAAAACTGCAATAGCTAAAACGAGTAAAATAAGAATTGTTTTTTTATTCATTATTTTCTCTCCTAAAACTTAGTTATAATAATATATATTTTTGTAGTTTATAATATTTTTTAAAAATGTTTTTTAATTAATATGAAAAATAGGTTTAAGAATAAAAATAAAAAAATTAGAAAATTCTATTTGAGGAACAAGCAAGCAATTTATCAGCGAAAAAAGAGTTTTGGACTGAAATCTAATCCCCAACTTATCGAAGGAAATACTGCTTGCCACTAATGAATATTCAATTGAAAACTAAATCCTTCAATCGTCATCATCATTTTTGTCGTCTTTATCGTTGTCGTCTTTGTCATTATCATCATGGTCGACAGAATCACTTGAATCATCTGAGTCTCCAGATGCATCACTTGCAGAATCATCAGATCCTCCAATGCATCCACTGACAGAAACAACAGCTAAAAGAACGATTGTCAATAATATCAAAGCAAATACATTTTGTTTGTTCATTAAAAACAACTCCTTTCTGTAAACATAGTATATTAATTTTAATATTTATATTTTGATACTTTAAACTGATAAATAGTAAAAAAACTAATAATATTTTAATAAGAATTTACTATCTCTCTTAATCGTTCAATTCCTTTTATAAAAGTTAAAGCATCATTATAATCATAAGACAAATATCCATAATGATGATTTCTTCTTGCGATAAAAGTGAAGGAAGTTTGAATGTAAGTTATATCAGAACATTCTAAAATCTTCATTTTCTTTTTAAATGAATCCCTTTCACTTAATATAACCTTACCCCCATTATCTAAATCAAATTTGCTCCTTATTTTTCTAATATTTTCAAAATAATTTGAATCAATGAATTCTGACTTATACAATAAGGATTCAACATCACCATATTCATATAATAAATTAAGTTCATAGTCTGTGATAAATTTATCACTGAAACTATCAAGTATTTTTGGATGTGATTTCAAATACCCATAAGATTCATAGAAAAATCTCAAATGCTTTTCATAAGCTTCTAAAATGGATTTCAACTCATCAATGGTTTTATTATTATCTTCAAGCCAATGCCTAAGTATGCTTTTGTTTATTTTTTCTTTAACTTCTTCAAAAAGCATAATATACTTATCACAATCTTCTTGAGATATTTCATTCTTAAAGCTTTTTAAACCTGAATAATACTTTAAAGTATGTGAAATCTCATAAGGATTACAATTTTTCATTTGTGATAACTTATTATATTTTAATTCTTTTTTAGCATTTGAAAAATAATTTATATGTTCTCTGCATAATACATACGCTTTAATTTTACTTGCTTCCATAAAATATATCCCTCAAAAGATTTTTTTTGATTTTTTAAAAATTTATAAAAAAGTAAAAAGACTAGTCTGCAAATTCAATTAGTTCTATATCCACTATATCCACTTCAATATCCTTATCGTAAATATGGAATTTTCCGTCATTGAATTCAAACTTGCTTTCCTTGGTTAGAGTATATGACCTCCCATCAGCCAAATAGACATAGACATAAGCAAAGTTTTCAACCAGCTCTTCCACTGATTTTTGATTGTGTTCCTCAATCATTCTTAAATCGTCTTCTTCACTAATGGAAATCACCAATAAAATATCATTATACTGAAAAGTTAAAAAAATAAAAAAATATCTGATTTAAAAAAAAGAATAATTTAATAAAAAATATTAAAAAAAATTAAATATATGAAGAAAATAAAAGAATAGAAAACTATTCTTTAATCATTTGAGCTACTTTCTTACCTAATTCGTAACATTCTTCAAGTTGCTCTTCAGATGGCTTGAAGTCAAGCTCCATCTGTTCTACGACTTCAAATCCTGCTCCTTCAAGGTTTGCAGCCAAGATTCTTGCAGAACCTCCTGCCCATCCTTTGGAACCGAATACAACTGCCTTCTTGGTCTCGATATTGCCGAAGCTAAGACAGTTGAGGTAGTACATCACATCTCCAATTCCTGGGAAAGGATTGTTCATCATTGTTGGTGCACCTACAAAGATTGCCTTGGAGTCAAGGACATCAGTCACGGCATCACTCTTGTCGTCATCATGCATGAAGTACATCTTTACTTCCACACCTTCACTCATTACACCTTCTGCCATGGCATGAGCCATCCTTTGGGTTGAATGGTGCATTGTGTCATAGATGAATGTGATTTTAGTTCCTTCGTAAGTTCCGGTAGACCATTTGGTGTAGAGGTCAATGATGAATTCAGGGTTTGTGAAGATTTGACCATGGCATGGAGCAATCATTTTTAAGATGTCCACCAATCCTAATTTTGCAAGCTCTTCGATTTTCCTTCCTACCATTGGAGATGAAAGGGTAATTAGGTTAGCATAGTATTTTCTTGCAGCTTCAGTTAGGATTACAGGGTCTACATCAGTGTCTAATCTTTCAGACAAGCAGATGTGTTGGCCGAATGCATCATTGGAGAATAGGATTCCATCTTCCATCAACATGGTGAACATGCTGTCAGGCCAGTGAAGCATAGGTGCATTTACAAATTGGAAGGTTTTGCCTCCAATGTCAAGGGAGTCTCCGGTTTTTACAGTGTTGAATTCAAAGTCTGCAAGTTCAGACAAGTGGTTTTTAAGACCTGGCTCTGCCTTTTTGGAACAGTAGACTTCCACATCAGGGAATTTTGCCACAACTTCTCCAAGGGAACCGCTGTGGTCATTTTCAATGTGGTTTTGGATGACTACATCAATTTTGAATTCCCTACCTTCCTTTTCGAAGGCATCTCTGATTCTTCCCCAGAACTGTTCGGATTTTCCTGGGTATACATTGTCAATTAAAGCAACCTTATCTTCACCAAATACCAAGTAACAATTGTAGGTTGTTCCATTCAAGGTGTACCCATGGTAGTCACGGATATCCCAGTCTAAAACTCCTACCCAATAAACATTATCAACAATCTTATATGCATCAGCTTTCATGATATCACTTTTCCGTTTTTTTAATAAATTATAATAAGAATTAATATAATATATAATCATTAACCTTAATAAATATATATATATGTTTTGTTCGATAACATAACAACAAATTAAATCGGTTAAGAAGCTTGAAAATAAAGAAAAAAATATTCTAAAATGAGAATAGATGATAAGATGACTTTAAAGTATTTCAATGATTTGGCATATGAAGAAATTGGGGAGGAAAACAACGAGACAATCCTATTTTTACATACCAAGCTATTAGACAAATGGATCTGGAAGAAACAGAAAGAGAGCTATAATCAGTGTTTCAATGGTTACCATTGCATTTTCCTTGATTTACCAAATCATGGAGACAGCAAATCTGAAGATGATTTTTCAATAAAAGGGGCATCTGATAAAATTAGAGAGTTTATTGAATATTTGACTGGAGCTAAGAACAATGACAATGCAAATAAGGTCAATATAGTTGCTTTAGGACTTGGCTGTCCAATAGCTATTGAAATAGCCAATGGAAATCCAAATCTAATTGACAATCTAATATTGTCTGGAATGGAAATAGCTGACTTTAAGGAAAGCAAATCAGATAGCGTTATAAACAGACTGGCCAAGACACAATCAGAATATCTGAATGAAAAGCCAGATGCTTTTATCATAAAGGCATATTTAAGATATTTTGGAATATCCAAGGAATATTTTGACGATGTTGAAAGGATTTTGGAGAGGTCAATTAAAGAGGAAGAGAAAATAGCTTTTGAATCATTGAATTATACAATTTCAGATGAATTGAGAAATAATGAAGAGCTTTTAGAAAAGGAAAACATATTGATCATTTATGGAAGCAAAGAAGATTTAAACTGTACAAAATCAGCCATAAAACTGAAGGGCATGTTTAAAAATGGAAAGTTAGCTGAGATAAACAAGGGAAATCATCTATGGAACATAATTGATGATGAATTGTTTAATGCAATCATCATTGATTTCATTAAAAACAATCATATTGAAGAGAGTTCAAAAGTAAGGATTTTAGAATAGGATTATTAAAGAATAAAATTAATTAAACCATACCCCCCCCAAAACACTCGATCACCAAAAAAATAATCCCAAAAAAAACCATACAAACCTGAAAAAACTTATTTTTTTAAAAACTTAAACAAATTAATTGATATAAATTAAATTACATTTAAGTAAATTTCAGTTTAATAAATGTAAAATAAAGTTGAATAAATGCTTTAAATTCAAAAATAAAACTGTAAAGTTTATTAATGAGTTAAATAATAAATTATATTAGTTATAAATAATTTTACAATTATTTCATAACGAGATAGTTTTAATAAATTTTTTTAATCAAGATTTGAAAGTTTTTAAATCCATAATATGCATAACTTCCGATTTGAAAATTTAATAATCTTAATTAAAAACACATAGTGAAAGGGAAACTATGAAAATAGGAGTTATTGGATACGGAAATATGGGTTCAATGATAGTAAATAACATACTAAAACTTAATTTACTATTGGATGACGAAGAATTGATTGTTTCAAATAGACACCTTAATAAATTTGAAAGTTTGATTGAAGAATATCCAGAAGAAAATCTAAACATTACTTCAGACAACAAAGAAGTCGCAACACAATGTGAAAAAATCCTTATTTCCGTTGAAACTCCTCAATTTAAGGAAGTCCTTGATGAAATAACACCATTCATCAATGAAAAGACCCACATAATCTACACCTGTGCAGGACTTAACTTTAATCATATCAAATCTTTTTTTGATGGGAAATTATCACTGGTAATTCCAACATTGGCCTCAACCGTCACTTCAAATAACTCAATAAGCTCCTTGTCAAGAAGAAAAGGAGTCACTCTCATCAAGCACAACTCAAAAGTTGAATTGCAGGAAAGACTCTTTGTTGAAGACCTGTTTAATGAATTCAGCTATGTCAAAAAGATTGATGATCCGATATACTTCAGTGAAGAGGAAGACAATCTCCATCCAAAGGAAAACGAATTGGAAATGAGCACTATCCTTTCAAGTTGCGGACCTGCATTCATTGCAACAATCATTGAAAAATTTGCCCAAAGCTGCAGTGAACTATCAAACATTCCAAAGGAAGAGGCGGAAGAGATTATCTTAAAAACAATCACAGGAACTGCAATGCTAAAAGAAGACAAATCATTATCCAATCAAGAGATCATCAGCAAAGTAGCCACTAAAAAAGGAATCACCCAAGAAGGAGTCGATTTATTAGATAAAAAACTTAATAAAATAAGTAAAGACCTAATGAAAATCTTATTAAATAGATATGATGAAGTAAAACAGGATATGGATAAGACATATCTTAAAAAATAATTTAATTAAAAAACTCTTTTTAAAAAAATAACTCATTTTAAAAAATAATAGATAAAAAAATAAACCCTAAAAACTCTTTTTAAAAAAAATAAAATAAATAAAACTGATTAATAAAACAAATCAGTTTCATTTAATTTTTCTTCAAACCAATGTGCCCTTTTATCTGCAAACATTTTTATGATTATTGCTAAAATCAATGTAATTATACCCATAGCTATTAAAGCAATGAATGAAGGAATATAATTAGACCATATCAATCCTAATGCAGATTCCCTCAACAGATTAATTCCGTGAGTCATAGGCATATAAGGGTAAATCGCTTGGAGTATTGGTCCCATCAATTGGATAGGATAAATACCGCCAGTACCTGAAATCTGGAACACAAGCCAAATAACAGCCAATCCTTTTCCTATATGACCTAAGGCTGAAACCAATGAATAGACAATCAGCATGAATATTAATGCAATGAAATATGCTGACAATGCAAACATCAATGGATTGGACATTTTTATTCCCAATATAAATGCGCCAATAAGTGTTACTGTGGTTTCTAAAAGGGCCATAACCAAGAATATGAGCAATTTGCCGAAGTACACCTCTGGCGGAGTATATTTAGTTCCAGTTGACAGACCTGTCCTTAACATAACACAAGTGAGTATTGCCCCCACCCACATGGATAGAACTATATAAAATGGAGCAACTTCTGAACCATAGTCCGGAACCTCATACAATTCATTTTCCTTTAAAGTTACAGGAGAATAAATATAATTGCCCACTTCATCCTCATCCACACCAGTTATGCTGGAAAGTGATCCTGCAGCGCCGGAAAGTGCACTTGATGCTGAAAACAATGCAGAGGAAGCGCCATTTGCAAGCATTGCTGAACCTGCAGCCAGACTGACAGAACCATCTGCAAGCTGATTTGTTCCATCCGCCAATTGAGAAGCACCATCTGCAAGGGCAGATCCCCCTTCAGCAACACCAGAAGCACCATCTGCAAGGCCTGAAACACCATCAGCAAGATCAGAGGCCCCATTAGCCAAATCAGCAGAACCGTTAGCTAATTTAGAAGAACCTTGTGCGAGATTGCTTGAAGCTCCTGCCAAATTGGAACTTGCATTGGCCAATTCCTTTGAACCATGTACAACAGGTTGCACCTGTGGAGGCAATGAGCTTTCATCAACTTGATCCAATTGCTTTGCAGATTCCTGCACTTGACTTGAGCCTTGTGAAATCTTATCTGCAGATGTGGAAACTTGAGAAGATTTTGATTTAATGTCTGAAGCACCGGATTTCACCTGAGAAGCGCCAGACTTCACTTGACTAGCACCTGCACTTAACTGGCCTGCACCTGAAGACATTTGGCTTGCACCTGAGGCAAGGGCAGATTGCAACTCTCCCAATTTTGCATATGCAGCCACATCAATAAATTGGACTATCTTTGCATTGATCTTATTGTAAACTGCTCTTGCTGCTGAATCACTGAGTTTTGAAGCCATAGGATTGGATTTTCTATTGACAACATATTCCAATTCAGCAGAATGCGGATCATCACTTGTAATTGATTTGATTGAACTGCTGAAGTTTTTAGGAATGATTATTCCAGCATAATACGTTCCATTCTTTACCCCCTCCCGCAGTTCCTTCTCACTTACAAAGGTCCAATAAAAATCATCATTTCTTTTTAATTCATCTTCCAATTGGTCCCCTACATTCAAATCCTCCCCTTCAAAGGAGGCACCAGTATCAAGGTTTGCAACTGCAAATTCAAGATTTCCAGTATTGTCATATGGGTCCCAACAAGCTTGGATATTTATAAGAGCATATAAGGAAGGCAATATTATAATGGCAAGCAATGTTAAAACAACTATAGGATTTTTAGTGAATACATCCTTAAAATCCTTTTTTAGGATTTCGCTTACATGAAATAAGCCTCTTCTTAAATTAAGTTCTCTCATCGTTAACCTCACAAATTTATATAAAATCTAATTGTTTTAGAATAAAATCTGCAAATCTTAAAAATAACATTTTGAATAAAAAACTAAAAAATAATCTTTCGGATAAAATTTTATGCATGCTAAAATTTTATATACATATTATCATTTATATTTAATAATTAATAAAGTTTTAAGATAATGAAAAACAATAAATGTAAAAAAATATGAAAAAAAGATAAATGGAATAATTAGGATAAATTATTCATTTAATTTTAAAATGGCTTCAGCCAAATCTCCGCCAGTTTCTCTTAAAGCTTCTTCAGCAGCTTCAAGACTTACTCCAGCAGTATTTGCAACCATTTCAATGTCTTCATCAGGAATTTCAATCTCCTTTTCCACTTCAACTGCAGTTCCGGTAACTTGATAGGTTTCCTGACCCATGACGGTCATTAAGCTTACATCTGCAGGAGAAATGATTAAATCCTTATCTTCACAGCGAATAATAACTTCCTGGACACCATCAATTTCTTTCATGTCCATTCCCATTTTTTTCATTTGTCTTTGCATATTCTTCATTTGTTTTGGGCTCATACCAGGTATCATAATATTTCCTCATTAATTTGTTTTTAGATAGATAACCTTTAACTAATTATAATCTATTAATTAGAATATATAATAATTTTTATTTCTTAAATCCCTTTCTTGTCTTAATTGCTTGGCCTGTATTAAAGTCCAGCATTTCCTTATGGTTTAAAAGTGCCTTTCCAAATGCTAAAAGCTCATCCTGCTCATTAACAATCAGGACCTCATCATTGGACCTTATGTTCTCATCACAATCGATGATAAACTTGGCGAAGACGCTTTTTCCATCACGGGCAAATTCCTCAACACTATTGTCAATCATGACCTTGTTTTTCATTCCATCTAATGTAGCCAGTCTTTTAGCGCCTAATTTGGATAGAATCAGGAAACTGTCAGAAGCCCTCATATTGACAATATTTTGATTGGCATCGAAGACATGCCTTATCTTGCCTGTTTTCTTACTCTTTTCAATCTTTATTTTTCCAGCAAATAAGGCATCTCCAGCACCATGGCCAAATTGATAGTCTGCAATGGCCTTTAATTTCTTAATGTCATCCTTCTTATATTTCACATCTTCAGGATTTTCATACTCTTCAATATAATCAAGCTCAAGCTCATCCAATACCTTAGGATGAATCAGGACATTGTCATAATTTTCAGCAAAATCAATCAAAAAGTCCCTTGCAAACTCAACGGCAATCTTGTCATGGATTCTAGGAGCATCGCTTTGGCTTAATGGATAAACCTCATCCAATTCAAGTGGAATCAGACAGAATGGAATGTCCAAAACGGCAAAATCTGTTTCATCATTGTCAATTATGCAAGGCTCATCCTCTCCTTTGGATTCATTCTTTGCATAAACAAAGAACTGTCTGAAGCTGCTTACCAAATATTTGCTGTAAGGCTTCCTATAAGCTGGAAGCACAACAAGGTTCTTCTTCTTGTCCATATTTTCCAATTGCTTTAAGTGTCTTGTCACTTCAGCCCTTTTCAATGACTCAGGACCTGTGTAGAAAAATGCAGACTTTTTGCTGCGAGGGTCAAATCTTTCCAAATCTTCACTATACTCTCCTAAATGCCTTAATGCATCAAGAAGCATAGGGTGAGCCCTGCACCTTTCCTCTACAAGCTCCATTAAACTGCCTTCAGAGATTGCTTGGCGAATAAGCCTAAGCTCAGCAAAGCTTACATGAAGGTTGTGCTGTGCTATCAATTTGGTTCTCTCTTCCTTGTCCATTGCCCTTAAGTCATCTGGAGTGTACTTGCAGCACACTTCACAGGAACAAGGCATTTCAGTCATGTTTTCAAGCTTTATTGTACCTCTTGTGGTGAGGAACCTGTCACCTTCAGCATATAGAATGTAAGCTGCAGAGTCAAACAGGTCACATCCCATTGCCACACAAAGTGCAAAGATCATAGGATGGCCTGCACCCATCAGGTGACGGGCCTTGGATTCAGGGAGGCATTTGACAGAATGCATCACGGCATCAACAAGGTCTCTGTAATGATACATTTCCATTAATGGAACAACAGCCCCTATAGGATATAAGTCTGCATCAAGCTTGGTTAGTTCAGTTGCACAGTACTCCCTCAAGTCAGGATAAGTGGAACCCTGAACCACTGAGTTTATCTTCATTTCATAATCATTATCCTTGACAAAGCTAATTGCTTCTTTGGCCCTCTCCAATGTGATTTCCAAATCCTCTTCCGCCTTTTCCCTATCAACATAAGGTCCGGTTGGAATGTCAAGTGAAGTTCCTATATCGGTCCCAATGGCTTCCTGAAACTCGATGACTTCCTTGTTTGTAATGTCCACATCACCATAGACAGACAATTGGAATGAACCGGAATCTGTCATAATCGGCCCATCAAAGTTAATCAGTTCATGCAATCCAACATCCAATGCCCTTTTCTTTAAATCCTCATCCTTATAAATCAAATAAGCATTTGTAATTACAATGTCTGCACCATAATCCTTAACATTGATGGTCTGTTTTCTTGGATGGATTACAGGCATCAAGTTAGGGGTCTTGACATCTCCATGCTTTGTCTTTAAGACTCCCACTCTTCCTCTCATATCTTTTGCTTTAATTTCAAACATTATTTTCTCATCCTTGTAAATAATAACAATAAAAGTAAATTAATAAATTTTTAAAATTGTAAAATATGATAAAATCTTTTAAAAATATAAAAAAATAGATTTATATATCTTATATTAACTTATTAGTTTAAAAAGTTTTTTAATGAAATAGATTATTGAATTTCATCAATTATTGGATACAATGCATCCAAAATACCTATTGAATTTCATCAATTATTGGATACAAAGCATTAAAATAAATATAACTGACATTCTTTCCATATGTTTCAATTACTGCATTTATCTCTGCGGTCCTTTCCTCTTCCTTCATCCCTTTTACTTTCCTATGGATAAATGCCATCATTGTTTTGTGCTTTAGGTTAAGATTGGAATAATCTATTGCACCTCTCAAGAAATATACTCTTGCCTTATTATAAATGCATCCATGAACCTGCTGCTTTATTCCATTCATGATCTCTTCCCTATTCTTTTTATCATTAGGGTCTGCCAATCCGACGGTTCCAACGATAAGTTTCTTATCTTGAACATTCCTGATCTTATTTAGGGTCTTTTTTAGACCCATGACGCTTCCAGCGTATAAAGGTCCAAGATAAACTATTGTATCATACTGATTTATGTCTGTAATCTCAGTGTATTCCACTGTTTCAATACCAGTTCTTTTAGACAACTCATCAGCATACTGCTTTGTTGAACCGTATTGAGACGCATAAATTATTATTTTCATGGTATTCATTCCCCATTTTCCTTAAGAGAGAGTTTACTGTTATTTTTAATCTCATCCAAACGTTTCATCATTTCCAAAACACGTGTTCTGGTATTGTTATCCTCAAGATATTCCTCTTTATAGTCATTTTCAGGTTCTACAATATATAATGCCTCTTCAGATAAAACTCCAGGAATGTTCATTTTAGCTAAATTCCTTTCTACTCTTCTTTTGAGTGGCTCGTCATCCATCTCTTGGCCTAAAAATATTGGAGTCTTGACTGCAGATGATATTTTAGTGTTATGACGTGCAATATGTCTTTCTTCAGTTCTGTTGTCAAGTATCTCTTGTGATGAAAGATTGAGATTTGGATCTCTAAATGGAATTCCAACGTCAGACAATGCCATCTTTATCTCATCATTCTTTGGAAGTGATTTAGTGAGATTCTTAGGATTTGGTGAAGCCAATGTTCCACCTTGAAAACGTCCGAAGATTGGACCTAAAGATACATAAAAATCCGCTTCAATAAATGCCATTCTCACAGGAGCGGATGAAGTATATGTACAGACTATTCCATTATCTTTAATGACTCTTCTAAATTCCTTAAAAAAATCTAATGAAACCAATTCTGGTGACATATTTTGACTGAAAGGATCCAAAAATATGGCATCATAAGTCTTGTCAGGGAGTTTCTGTATGACTTGCCTTGCATCATCAATATGAATCTTCAAGTCAATATTAGATGGAATTTCAGTGCTTTCAAGTTCCAATGATGCGTAATCGCAATCAATTAACGATTCCTCAATTGCTTTTTTGGTAATGTCATGAGCTTCTATTGGAGAAGGAACCATCAATCCAGCTGCAAGGGTTGGCTTGGATATTTCAAGCAAATCTATGTGCAGGTTTGTGCTCCCATTAGCATTCTTTAAAAAGTCATCAATAGCTGCAGATGAATTGTATCCAAGTCCTGCACAGATGTCTAGAATAGCTATGTCTTCATCATAATCAAGCTTTAATGGCTTTATGAACTTTTCAAATGATTCGCTAATTGCACCTGTTGAAGTATGGAGTGTTTCCACCTTATGATTGATTTCCTTTGACTTTATGCTGTAGGATCCATCATCTGTCTTAACAAAATATTCATTGTATTTTGAGAAAATTGAATTCCTATATTTAGCATCCTTGTATTTTCTCTCATTGTCAAACGCTTCATTTATTAAATCATAAATGGTTTCATCAATTACAGTAGACTCTTCAACATAGCTCATTTAATCACTTGAAATGTTTTTAAAATTAGTAAGAATAATTAATGCATAATAATTAATACACTTTTATATTAGTTTATTTATTATTTAAAGTTAAAGTTTAAAATTTAAGTTATTCTAATTGAAATAAGAATTGATTTGAAGAAATAAAATCATTACAAACTGATTATTTTAACATTGGAATTCAATTCTTTGATTCTTTCAAATATTTCATTTAATGCATTATCATCCACAGTAGGAAAATTAGTGAAATCCTGATTTAAGGACTTGTATTTACTTTCAGCTAAATTATGGGTTTTAAAAATTTCAACTTTAAAATCAGAGTATTTTTCAATGCATTTTAAAATATTTTTTATATTATCCTCTTTTAATGTATACTCATTGTTTAAAGGAATTCTGAAAGTAATTCTATTTTTATCTATTTGGGAACTGTTAATTATTTCTAAGTTTTTATAATATGAATCAACATCAAGATTTAAAACCTTTTTCGCTTCTTCTTTATCTAGAATCTTAATATCAATATAAATCTCATCAATATATTCAATAGCCATTTCTAAAAAATCAGAGGGCACGGATAAAGAAGTTTCAAAGCAAATATTGATGTTTCTGCTCTTCAAATCCTTTAAAAGAGGTTCCAAATCTCTTATTTGAAGCAATGGCTCCCCTCCAGAGAATGTTACTCCTCCATTGTTCTCAGTGTAAAACACTTCATCCTTCAGAATCTCCTTCTCAAGATCTTCCAATGAAATGTCATAGCCAAATGACTCCTCATGATCATTATGTAGGTAATTTTCTATTTCAAAACGAATGTTTTCTGGATTGCAGCACCAAGGACAAGTTAGATTACATCCCTTTAAAAATACAGTTGTCCTGATTCCTGGACCATCATCTAAAGAAAAATGCTGTATATTTGTAATTCTAACTGTCATTTTATCACTGAATAGAATAATTGAAAAATAATTAGAAAATTATAAAAAATTATAA
>JAUNXF010000108.1 GCA_030539935.1 Methanobrevibacter sp. | reverse complement strand
TTTTACATGCTATTTTTTTACCATTGCATCTTTTGAAATTAATTATTTTTTAATTCTTGATTATGGGGATTCCGTCATTTAAATTGCCCCTTTTTTTCAAGTATTACTTTTATAGAAATATTTATATAATTAATAATACAATAATAATTTAGGTATACCTAATTGTCAAAATAATCCCAATATAATCTTATTTTTTATAGATATACATTTATATATAGGTAAAGTACAAATAGGTCAATTTAATAAGTTTAATTCAATTTTGAGAAGATAAGATGGCTAATGATAAAGATTCAAAAATTAATTCCGATGCTAAAAAAAATAACCCTTACCATAAAAATGTTCTTTTGATAGGAAGTCCTAATGTTGGGAAAAGTTTAACATTCAATAAGCTAACCGGTATGACTGCAATGGTTTCCAATTATCCTGGAACCACTGTAGATATCGATGAGGGTAATTTCACATATGAAAATAAGACGGTTCACATTACAGATCCTCCAGGACTTTACGATTTAAACACAATCACAGAGGAAGAAAGGGTTGCCAAGCTATTGGTTTTTGATAAGCAATTTGACTTGATGGTTCATGTTGTTGATGCAAAGAATATAGAAAAGTCCATAGACTTGACCTTACAGTTGATAGATGCAGGAAAAGAGGTTATCTTAGTTCTAAACATGATGGATGAACTTGAGAGAATGGGTGCAACTATAGATGCAGAGGGATTGTCCAAGGAACTTGGAATTCCAATAGTCTTAACCTCTGCTGCTGAAAATAGGGGTTTGGAAGAGTTAAAGCATGTAATAGTTCACTATGATTCAATAGAGGATGAGATACTGAGTGAATCAAAGACATTGTTGGATGTAGATTATGGCAGGTCTATAGAAATAGCTATTTCTGAGATAAAAAACAATATAATTGGGGATTATGCAGTTTCTAAAAGATATTTGGCGGTTTCACTCCTTGAAGGTGATGAGGATAGTGAAAATTTAGTTAAGGATAGTGAGAATTATGCCCAATTATCTGAAGTTATTAATAAGCAAAAGGCAAAATTTGACCAGCCAATAAAATATTTGACAAAACTGAGGCTTGCCGACTATGCCAAATATATCAAATCAAATTATACTACAATTGATAGTGTAAATCTTCAGGATAACGATAGTTTAGGTGAAAAGCTAAGCAGAATCATGATTCACCCAATTTATGGACTTATCATACTTGCTTGCGTATTGTACTTTGGACTTTACCTGATTGTTGGAGTGCTTGGTGCAGGCATTCTTGTAGACTTTTTGGAAAATACAATATTCGGACAGTACATCAACCCTGCTGTGACATCAGTTGTTGTCCAATATATTCCATGGGTTCCAATTCAAAACCTTTTTGTAGGGGAGTATGGTATAGTGACTCTTGGTTTAACCTATGGGTTCGGCATTATCCTGCCTATTGTTTCACTTTTCTTCATAGTGTTCTCCATACTTGAGGATAGCGGATACCTTCCAAGGCTTGCACTCCTTGTGGACAATGGGTTTAAAAGGATTGGATTAAGTGGAAGAAGCGTTATTCCATTTGTTCTTGCCGTTGGATGTGGAAGTATGGCGGCAATGGTTACAAGAACCCTTGAAACCAGAAGGGAGCGCAATATTGCCACAATGCTTATGGCATTAACAATTCCTTGCTCTGCACAATTGGGCGTGATTATGGCGCTATTATCCCAGCATCCCAAATCAATTTGGATTTGGCTTGGGGTAATCGTCTTTAACTTTGTTGTCATAGGTTATCTTGCAAAAAGGTTTGTACCTGGTGCACAGCCAAGTTTCTTTATGGAATTGCCTCCACTCAGATGGCCTAAACTTTCCCATATTGCCAAAAAGACTTGGACACGTCTTGTAATGTACATTAAGGAATTGATTCCAATATTCATATTGATCAGTGTAATCATATGGGCTCTTGATTTATGTGGAATTTTCCAATGGATTATTGCTTGCATCAGCCCTATTGTTAATGCAATTGGCCTTCCAACTTCAACAAGCTCTTCATTTGTACTTGGATTCTTCAGAAGGGACTTTGGTGCAGCGGGACTCATGTCAATTCAAAGCCAATTGACTGGCGTTCAATTGTTGGTTGCATCTGTAACCTTAACATTGTTCCTGCCATGTGTAGCCCAATTGATGATAATGATTAAGGAAAGGGGAGTTAAATTAGCTAGCATAATTGCTGTTATGAGCATAGTCCTTGCTTTTACTATGGGATTTATTGTAAACTTATTGCTGACTGCCTTTAATGTGGTCCTATAATATGGGCCATTTAGTGATGAATTGGTATCTTTATTGTATTGATGGCTTGAAATGGGGTAAGATTATGGTTGAAAGTTGTGAATTTGAAAATCAATTGATCAAATGTGAATTTTGCGGATTCACATTTCAAAGATGTGATGGCATTAGTTGTGATTCATGCCCTATTAATTGTAAAACAGTTAAATGTCCTAATTGCGGATATGAAATTTTACCTGAATCCAAATCGTATAAATTTATGGAAGAAAGTTTGAAAAAGATAAAAAATAGGATTCTTAAGTAATTTTAAATGCTTTATTTTGAATAATTTCTAAGGTTTGAGTGTTAAAATGGAAAAAAATGAGATTGAACATTATTTGAAGGATATATGGGTCAGAGAGTTTGAAAAAGAGGAAAAATTGGTTGTTGATGAATTCGACAGTGATGATATTGCATTATTGGCTAAAAAGGAATACATTAAAATAGATGATGGTTTTGTTAATCTTACAGATGCTGGAGAAAATTTGGGAAGGTCTTTGGTTAGAAAACATAGGATTGCAGAAAAGGTGGTTGCAGACCTATTTTTAGCTGATATGAATGAAATGGAAGAATTAGCAGACCAAATTGAGCATGTAATGAGTGAGGAAGTGGAAGATAATATCTGTAAAATTTTGGGAAATCCTGAAAACTGTCCTCATAACAATCCAATTCCTAAAGGAAACAGTGAAAAGGAAAGGGTCAATGAATATTCCGTACCTTTGGTGTCATGCCATAGCGGTGAATCTGGAGAGGTTTCTCACATTAAGACTGAAGATGCCCGTAAATTAAGAAAAATCATGAATTTAGGTCTTATTCCAGGCTCTAAGATATGCTTGATTCAAAAGTTCCCAAATTATGTATTTCAATTGGGAAATACACAGCTTGCTGTAGATAAGGAATTGGCCAGCGAAATATTTATTAAATTAGATGAATAATTATTAATTAAATAATTGATTATGTTTTATCGAATAAAGTGTGCTTCTTCTTTATTAGAAGGGCCATGTTTTTATCGATTATTAGTTTGGTGCTTCTTTATTAGAAGGGCATTTTTTTGATTTGTTAGGTGAGAAAATGTTGGAGATTATTCCTGTTTTAGATTTGATGAATTCTGTTGCAGTATCTGGAAAAAGCGGCAATAGATCAACTTACACCCCTCTTCAAACCATTTATGCATCTTCATCTGATCCAGTAGATATAGCCAATTCATTAAAAAGGGCCAATGCAAAAGAGATGTACATTGCAGATTTGGATTTGATTGAAAGAAATGGAAATCATAACATCTATAAAATTAAAGAAGTGAATACCATTTTGCCGGTTATTGTAGATGTTGGTGTGGATAATTTGGAAACCTTTGAATTCATGCTTGATTATGCTTATAAAATCATTGTAGCCACCGAAACTCTTGAATCTGTTGAAGAGCTGGAAAAAATATTTGAAAGGTATCCTAAAGAAAGGATCATTGTAAGTGTGGATGTAAAGAATAATGAATTATACACCAAACATATGGATTTGGATTTAGAAGGATTTAAAGAGGTTTTAAGAAGGATAGACCCAAACGAAATTATCTTGCTCGACATTTCATCAGTTGGAACAGAAGCAGGATTTAACAAGGGTTTGCTTGAAAAGTTCGATGAGTTCAGGGATAAAATTATTTTAGGCGGTGGAATCACTAAAGATGAAATTCCTCTAATCAATGAATTGGGAATTAAGAAAGCTCTAGTTGGAACAGCTTTGCATAAGGGTGAAATAAATATTAACAGTTTCTAATGGCCTTGAAAGTCTTTAGTATTTCTTAATATCTTTTGCTTAAATTTAAATATTAAGTAAAATAAATTATAATTGTATTATGGAAATAAATAAAATTAATAAAACAAATTATTAAACATATTAATTAAATTAAATTTATTGTTAAGTGATATAATGGCAAATGGATTTATTATTATATTTTCTCATATCTTACCTTTAATATTAGGATTTTTCAGCATTTTATTAATGATTAATGGAATAATGGATGAACAAAAGCATATTACCGCTTTAGGAATAGCTTTGTTCCTTGTTGCAGCTATAGGTCCATTTTTAGTATTGCCATTATTCATATAACTTTTTTTATTTTTTCAAAAAGATTTTTAAATTATTGGTTTTTGTTTAAA
>JAUNXF010000035.1 GCA_030539935.1 Methanobrevibacter sp. | reverse complement strand
TAGTTTCTAGAATAATTTTTAGAATAATTTTATACTAATAACTTTTTTAATTATTCTATTTATTATTTATCATGCTAAAGATAATTGCTACTTGAAAAATTGCATTTGAATATTGATTATAGTCTTTAAGGAGGATTTGATTTGAGTCTTAAAACACCTGTTGTCATATTAAATTTTAAAACTTATTTAGAATCCAGTGGTAAAAAAGCATTAGAATTGGCTGAAGCTTTGGAAAGTGCTGGTGAAGAATCTGGAATTACTATGGTTGCTGTACCTCAAGCAATTGATATCTATAGGATAAAGGATGAAACCAATATCCCTGTATTTTCCCAACATATTGATGCTGTAAGTCCTGGTGGTCACACTGGAAGCAATTTATTTGAAAGTTTTGTAGCAAGCGGTATTGATGGAACAATATTGAATCACTCTGAATGTAGAATGACCTTAGCTGATATTTCAGAAGTAGTTAAAAAGACAAAAGAGGCAGAGCTTATCTCTTGCGTTTGTACTAATAACATTGAAACAAGCGTTGCGGCAGCTACCTTTTCTCCAGATTATGTTGCAGTTGAGCCTCCTGAACTCATTGGAACTGGCATTCCTGTTTCCAAAGCAGATCCGGAGGTTGTAGAGGGAAGCGTATCCAAGGTTAAAGCCATTAATAAAGATGTAAAGGTCTTATGTGGTGCAGGCATTTCCACTGGTGAGGATATGGCTGCTGCCATTGAATTAGGTGCTGAAGGTGTTCTATTGGCTTCTGGAATTATTAAGGCCGAAAGCCCTAAAAATGCATTATTAGATTTGGTAAGTAAGATTTAAGTTGATAATAATTTATTTGAGTGAAAGTATGGCTAATTTTAATACTATTGATGATTTTGATGTAAATGGCAAGACAGTTTTAGTTAGAATTGACATCAACTCTCCTGTTGATCCTAATTCTGGAATTATTTTAGATGACACTCGTATGAAGTTGCATGCTGAAACCATTAAGGAATTGTCCATGAAAGGTGCAAAAACTGTTATTCTTGCTCACCAAAGTCGTCCAGGTAAAGATGATTTTACCACTTTAGAGCAACATGCGTCTGTTTTATCTAAAGCTCTTGGCTTGGAAGTCAGATATGTTGATTCCTTGTTTTCATCCAAGGCAAGAGAATCAATCATTGCTTTGGAACCAGGTCAAATATTGCTACTTGAAAATGTGAGATTTTTCTCTGAAGAGCAATTGAAGCGTTCCCCTGAAGAGGAAGCCACTTCTGTACTTGTAAAGACATTAACTCCATTGGTGGATTATTTCGTTAATGATGCTTTTGCAGCAGCTCACAGATCTCAAACTTCATTGGTTGGGTTTACAAGAACTGTCCCATCTGCTGCAGGCAGGGTTATGGAAAGGGAACTGACCATAATCGGCAATGCATTGGAAAATGTGCAGCATCCTTGTGTATTTGCATTAGGAGGTATGAAGGCAGACGATTCAATTATGGTAACAGAGAATGTTTTGGAAAATGGCACTGCAGATTATGTTCTTGTTTCAGGGCTTGTTGCAAATATATTTATTTGGGCAGCAGGATATGACATAAAGTCCACTAACAAGAAATTTATCGAAGCGAGAGGATATCTTGATATGGTGGATAAATGTAAGGACCTTATTGAAAGGTTTGGCGATAAAATTGTCTATCCTACGGATGTTGCGGTAAGTGTTCAAGGAGATAGGGCTGATGTGCCTGTAGATAACATTCCTGATGCTTCAATTTTTGATATTGGCAGACAGTCACTTATTACCTATTCCAAGATTATTCGTGAAGCAAAAACAATTTTTGCAAATGGTCCTGCAGGTGTATTTGAAGACCCTAAATTTGCAATTGGTACTGAGGACATTATAAACGCAATTGCATCTTCCAAAGGATTTTCAATTATTGGAGGAGGACATATCGCAGCAGCTACAGTTAATCTAGGCTATGGTGATAAGATGGACCATATCAGTAGTGGTGGAGGAGCTTCTATTGATATGTTGGCAGGTAATCCTTTACCTGCGGTTGTAGCTCTTGAAGAGTCTAAAGAGTTATTTGATAATAAATAAGTCTTATTTTATTTCATTTTTCATTTTTTTATTTATTCTTTTCTATTAATTATTCATTTTTTATTCTTTTTTCTATTATTCTTATTTTATTTTTAAATTAGATTTGCTTTTTTTATTTTAGAATAATTTATAATGAATAATCATGATAAATTAAGAAAAATTTATATAAAAATAAGTATAGAATATAATAATGTTGAAAAAAATTGAAATTTTAAAATCAGATTTAGATTTGATAATAATAATTTAAAGGTTTTAAAATTTGATATTCATCAATAATTTATTATAAGGTTATAAAATGACAGATGAAATTATAATTGCAGATAGTGAAAATGTAAAAAATATATTGAATGGATTTGAAGATGCTGTAAAGAATGTTAAAGAGGTTTCTCCTTTAACTTTTTGCATAACCAACTTTGTTACAGTAACTGACTGTGCAAATGCGGCATTAGCTATTGGTGCATCACCAATCATGTCAAATGGTGCTGAAGAAGGTGGAGAAATAGTTAATATTGCTAATGCTCTTGTGATTAATATAGGAACATTAAGCAAAAGTCAGAACGATCTAATGAGAAATAGCGCTCGCCAAGCTAAAGAAATTGAAAAGCCAATCATTTTTGATCCGGTGGGAGCTGGCGTAAGCGCCCTCAGAAATGACATGACAAAGGAAATAGTTGAAGATTATCCTCTTGCATTGGTTAGGGGAAACATGTCTGAGATTAAGGCCATTGCAAAATTGATTAATCTTAATGAAAATAATGATTCTGTAGCTAAAGGAGTGGATGTTGCAGAAAGCGACATTATTTCTGAAGACACTTTAGAATCCAATGCTTTAATTGTTAAGGAATTGGCAAATGAGTTAAATGCAGTGGTCATTGCAAGCGGTCCAATAGATATCATTTCAGATGGAAACCTTACTTTTGGCCTTGACAATGGGGATGAGATGATGCCATTGATTACAGGTAGCGGCTGTATGTTGACTACAATCATCGGTTCTTATGTGGGAGCCAATGAGCCATTGATTGGAGGCATTGCAGCATGTGCCTTAATGGCAATTGCAGGTGAAAATGCTGCAGAGAATGTTAGGGCAAATGATTTAGGCACTGCCAGCTTTAGAACATTCCTAATTGATAATCTATATAAATTAGATGCTGAAGAGCTAAAAGAAAGGGCTAATTTATTTGAGATAAATGTTTAAATGATTTATGGAAAGTTGATTAAATGTCAATGAAGGATATCGATTATTCACTATATTTGGTTACGGATCATAGGAATAAGACTGATGAGGAATTTTTGAATATTATTGAAGAGGCAATCAAGGGAGGCACCTCCATTGTTCAGCTTCGTGAAAAGACTGCCTCCACTAAGGACTTTTACCAATTGGCATTAAAGGTCAAGGAAATCACCACCAAATATGATGTTCCCCTATTGATCAATGATAGGATGGACATCGCTCTTGCAGTTGACAGCGAGGGAGTTCATTTGGGCCAGGATGATATGCCTGCAGATATTGCCCGTAAGATCATTGGAGATGATAAGATATTGGGGGTTTCCGCTTCAACAGTTGAAGAGGCGATAAAAGCCCAAATTGATGGTGCTGATTATATTGGATCCGGTGCAGTCTTTCCTACTGCCACTAAGGATGATGCGGATTCTGTATCAAAGGAGGAGTTGAAATCAATTGTTGATTCAATTGATATTCCAGTGGTTGCCATTGGGGGAATCACCATAGAAAATGCCAGTGAATTAAAAGACACTGGAATAGCAGGATTTTCTGTTGTAAGTGCAATTATGAGTGCTGATGACCCTAAAGAGGCTTCCCAAAAATTAAGAGAGATCTACATCTCCTAATTTCCTTCCTCTTTTTTTTAAAATATTTTTAATAGTAAACTATTTAAATGATATTTTACTAAATTACTATTGTTGAATATTTTTAAATATTCCTTCCATATTTTTTTCAGTTTTTTGTTTTAGGAATACCTTATTTGAATATTTCCTTGCCTCGGTGGCTCAGTCTGGTAGAGCGCGAGACTTGTAATCTCGTGGTCGCGGGTTCAATTCCCGTCCGGGGCTTTTTCTATCTTTTAATTTTTATTTAAAAATTAATTCTAAAACTTTTTATGATTTCAATAGTTTTAGCATATATTGCCAATGCAACTTGAATTACCAAAACATTTATATATTATGGTAATATAAAATAATTATGTTGTCTAAAAATTTGTTGGGACCATAGGGTAGCTTGGTCGATCCTTTGGGCTTTGGGAGCCTGAGACTCCGGTTCAAATCCGGGTGGTCCCACTTGTATCTATCCCGTCTTAGCTCAATTGGCAGAGCGTTGGACTGTAGATCCAAATGTTGCTGGTTCAAGTCCGGCAGACGGGATTCTATTATATTTATCTGTTTTAACCATATGGTTTTATTTGAAACTTCTTTATCAGATTTTCAATAATTTTTCATAATATGGTTTGGTAGAAACATTTATATATAATAATAAATATATATTTTAATGAGTATAAATTACTCATATAGTTTGCCCTGGTGGTGTAGGGGCTATCATGTGGGCCTGTCGAGCCCGCGACTCGGGTTCAAATCCCGGCCAGGGCGCTTAACTATAAGTTAAGTGAGATAGCCACATTTTATTCATTTGTTTAATCAGGGCCCGTAGCTCAGTCTGGCAGAGCGCTTGGCTTTTAACCAAGCGGCCGCGGGTTCAATTCCCGTCGGGCCCGCTCTGATTTTTTTTATTTATAACTTTACTAAATTTAAATTTTTAAATTAACATTTTTTCGTAGATTTTTTAATTTTCAATGTCTTATTTAAATCATATTTAAATTTATATTGTATTTGACTTAGAATTTATTCTACTGGAATTGCTGATTTATTATATATTATGGGGGTAATGTTTTCATTTCATAAACTTTTGAGTGTTTTATCTATTTTTACATTTTCCAAACAATATTTGTGAAGATGATATGTTTTTCCAAATCTTTTTTATGGATGATGTCTGCATTATCAAATCTGATTATAGTTAAGTCTATTCCATGATGGTGAAGAAGTAAGGGATTATAAAAAATTATGTGAAAAAGTTATATTTTTATTTAAAACTTATAATGTTTATTATTAAAAATTTGTTTAGAAAGAAGTTTTCAATTTAATTATTTAAAAGTTTTATCGGAGGAATATTTTGGCATTTAATATATTAAATCATAGTGCTGTTCCTAAGCACGAAATTTTGTCTGATGAAGAAATTGAAGAAATTTTTGCAGATGTTGATTTTGATCTTAATCAACTTCCTAAAATTAAAGTGAATGACCCTGTTTCTAAGGCAATTGGTGCTAAAGAAGGTCAAGTTTTAAAAATAACTCGTAAAAGTGAAACTGCAGGTATATTCGTAACATTTAGACTTGTAAGTGGAGAAAACAATCAAAAATAATTTTTATTCATTGTATTTTTTTGGAGATATTAGATGGACAATAAGACATGGGGTTTAGTAGATTCCTTTTTTGATGAATATGATATTGTAGACCATCATATTAAATCATACAACGATTTTGTTGAAAATCGTATACAAAAAATTATTGAATTCACTGACCCAATTACAATAGAAAATGAAAAAGGAAATTATACCCTTAGAACTGGTAAGATTAAAATTGAAAAGCCATTCACTAAAGAGGCTGACGGTTCTAAAAGTATGATTTTCCCTACTGAAGCAAGACTTAGAAATTTAAACTATTCCGCCCATATGTATTTGGAAATGGCTTTGCATGATAATAATAGTGATGAAGAGGAGGAATTGGAAGAAGTATACATTGGTGAATTGCCTCTCATGCTCAAATCAAGCATTTGTCATTTGCATGGACTTAGTGATGAGGAATTAATTGAAAGAGGGGAAGACCCAAAAGACCCAGGAGGATATTTCATTGTAAACGGTTCTGAAAGGGCTGTAGTTACTATGGAAGAAATCGCTCCAAATAAGATTATCTTAGAAAGAATGGGTGAGATTGAAGATAGGCATGCTAAAGCTATTGTAACCTCTATTAAAAGTGGTTTCAGAGCAAGAATTACTTTAGAATATAAAAAGCCACGTAAAAGCGGGGTTTTCTTAAGAATTTCTTTCCCATATGTTCCAGGTGAAATTCCATTGGTCATATTGCTTAGGGCATTAGGTTTATCAACTGACCGTGAAATTACTGAGAAGATTTCCTCAGACGATAAGTTCCAAATGTATATATTCGATGACCTTGAAGTTGTTTCTGAAAATCTAATAAAAGTCAACAATAAGGAATGGAATTTAACTATTGATGAAAGAGACAAGTATTACGATCTAACAAAAGACTTGCCTAACAGTCAAAAGGATGAATGTCTTCAAAAGATTTTGGATGAAAGAGAGGAATTCTTGGAAAAAGCAACTGCTGCTGAGAAAGAGGAATTCAATGAAAAACTTACTGAAGGTAGAAATGAATATATGAGGATGTCTGCCATCAAATATATTGGAAATAGAGTGGCCAAGGGAATGACTGAAGAGTACAGAATAAAACGTGCTGAAGATGTCATTGACAGATACTTATTGCCTCATATGGGTATTGAATCTGATAAGCGTTATGACAAAGCTATTTACTTAGCGGAAATGACTGAAATGTTACTTCAAGTAATTGAAGGTCAAAGGGAACCTCACGATAAGGACCATTACACCAATAAGAGATTAAGAGTTTCTGGTGACTTGATGGAAGACTTATTCAGAGTTGCTTTCTCTTCCCTTACAAGGGACATGAGCTATCAACTTGAAAGAAGTTTATCCAGAGGCAAGGAACTTTCAATCAAGCAAGCTGTTCGTTCTGATGTTTTAACTGAGAACATCAAGCATGCAATTGCTACAGGTAATTGGGTAGGTGGAAGAGCAGGGGTAAGCCAGCTTTTAGACAGAGTCAGTTACATGGCGACACTTTCTCACTTAAGAAGGGTTGTTTCCCCACTTACCAGAAGTCAACCTCACTTTGAAGCTAGGGATTTGCACCCTACCCAATTTGGAAAAATATGTCCAAATGAAACTCCAGAGGGACCAAACTGTGGATTGGTAAAGAATTTAGCTTTAATGTGTAAGATTTCCGAAGGTTTTGATGGAGAGGAAATTGAAAACATCATTAGAGACATGGATGTAGAGATGATAGACTAATTGGAGGAATTTTATGGTAGGGGCTAAAATTTATATTAACGGTAAGCTAACCGGTTACTCTAATAATCCTGTAGAATTTACAGAAGAAATGCGTGCTAAAAGGAGAGCCGGTGAAATTAACAATGAAATGAATATTACCTATTATGAAGATAATAATGAAATTTACATTTTCACTGATCCTGGAAGGGCAAGAAGGCCTTTGATTCTTGTTGAAAATGGTGTTCCAGCACTTACTGATGAGCATTTGGATGCCGTTGCAAATGGTGAATTAAAGTGGGACCAATTATTTGAGTTAGGCATTCTAGAATATTTGGATGCTGAAGAGGAAGAGAATTCATACATTGCAATGAATTTAAGTCAATTAAATGAAGACCATACTCATTTGGAGATTGACCCTTCAACCATGCTTGGTATCTGTGCAGGAATTATTCCATTTTCAGACCACAACTCTTCTCCAAGGAATACAATGGAAGCAGGGATGACAAAACAGGCATTAGGATTATATGTATCCAATTATGCTTTGCGTACTGATACCCGTGCACACTTATTGCACCATCCTCAAACTCCTATAGTAAAGACAAGAATCATTGATGCAATCAATTATGACTCAAGGCCATCTGGTCAAAACTTGGTTGTGGCACTCATGTCTTATGAAGGATATAACATGGAAGACGCAATGATATTGAATAAGTCCTCCCTTGAAAGAGGTATGGGAAGATCCAGTTTCTTCAGGTCTTACGAAGCTTCCGAAAGAAGATACCCTGGTGGACAAGAAGATAAATTCGAAGTTCCGGAAAAGGGAGTTAAAGGATACCGCAGTGAAGAGTCATACAGAAACTTGGATGAAGACGGTATTGTTAACCCAGAATCTCATGTTGAATCCGGAGATGTTCTAATTGGAAAAACATCACCTCCAAGATTCTTGGGTGAAATTGATGAATTCGGTACTGTTGCTGAGAAAAGAAGAGAAACTTCCGTAACTGTAAGGCACGGTGAAAAAGGTATTGTGGATGCAGTGCTTTTAACTGAAACTGTTGAAGGAAGCAAGTTGACTAAAATAAGAGTAAGAGATACCAGACAACCTGAATTTGGTGATAAATTCGCATCAAGACACGGTCAGAAAGGGGTTGTAGGTCTTATCTTATCACAAGATGATATTCCATTTACAGAAGATGGTGTTGTGCCTGATATCATTGTAAACCCACACGCTATCCCTTCAAGGATGTCTGTAGGTCAGGTATTGGAAATGGTGGCCGGTAAGGCAGGTTGTATGGAAGGACATCGTATGGATGGAACTCCATTCAATGAGGATGTTGAAAGTGAAATCAAACGTGCACTTAAGGAAAACGGTTTTGAATCAGCTGGATGTGAATCATTATACAATGGTGTAACCGGTGAACGTATCGAAGCCGAAATCTTCGTCGGTGTGGCATATTACCAAAAATTGCACCACATGACAACTGATAAGGTTTATGCTCGTTCAACTGGTCCGGTACAAGTGCTTACAAGACAGCCAACTGAAGGTAGAGCACGTGAAGGTGGTCTCAGGTTTGGAGAAATGGAAAGGGACTGTCTCATTGCTCATGGTGCTGCTCTTGCATTAAAGGAAAGATTATTGGATGAATCTGATAAATATGAAGCTGTTGTATGTAATGAATGTGGAATGTTAGCTGTATATGATAAGAATAAGCGTAAGATGTACTGTCCAATCTGTGGTGACAGTGAAACTTATCCTGTTGAAATTTCATATGCATTTAAACTGTTGTTGGACGAACTTAAGAGTTTATGTATTTTCCCTAAATTAATTCTTGGGGACAAAGCTTAAGAAATAAGGTGTTCAAATAAAAGAAATTTTTTAAGGAGCCGATATTTTGAAAGGAATTATTAAGAAAATTGATCAAATTAATTTTGGATTAATGTCACCGGAACAGATTAGGGAAATGTCTGTTGTTAAGATAGAAAGGCCTGACACTTACGATGAGGATGGTTATCCTATTGAATCTGGGTTGATGGATTCTCGTTTAGGTGTTATTGACCCTAGTTTAAAATGCAGAACCTGCGGTGAAAAAGGTGGAGAGTGTCAAGGTCACTTCGGTATGATTGAACTTGCAAGACCTGTCATCCATGTAGGTTTTGGTGATGATATTCATAAGATTCTACGTTCCACATGTTCCGAATGTGGACGCGTTCTCTTGGATGAGGATGAAATCGAGGAATATACTGAAAAAATGCAGGAACTTCACGAAATGGGTGAAAGTGTAGAAGAACTCGTTAAGGAAGTTTATAAAAAATGTAAAGACAGAAAAACCAGCGGAAAAATATTATGCCCTCATTGTGGCGCTGAACAAGAGGATATAAAAATTGTCAAACCGATTGACATCATTGAAGTCCGCAAAAGATATGATGAGGAAGGCAATATCATAATGGATGAAAATGGAGAGCCTGAAACTGACGATTATGATTTGACTGCTTCTGAAGTTCGTGAAAAGCTTCAACGCATTCCAGATGGGGATGCATATGTCTTAGGTGTAAACCCTGAAGTTGCACGTCCTGAATGGATGGTGCTTACTGTGCTTCCTGTTCCTCCTGTTACCGTAAGGCCTTCAATCACCCTTGATACCGGTGAAAGGTCTGAGGATGACTTAACCCACAAATTAGTGGATATTTTAAGAATCAACCAAAGATTGATTGAAAACATGGATGCTGGTGCTCCACAGCTTATTGTAGAGGACCTCTGGAAATTGCTCCAATACCATGTAACAACCTACTTTGACAATGAGGCCTCTGGTGTTCCTCCTGCAAGACACAGATCCGGAAGACCTCTTAAAACCTTAGCTCAAAGGTTAAAAGGTAAGGAAGGAAGATTCAGAAGCAACCTATCCGGTAAGCGTGTAAACTTCTCAGCACGTACAGTAATCAGCCCAGACCCAAACATCAGTATCAATGAGGTCGGTGTTCCTGAAATGATTGCAAAAGAGGTTACAGTACCTACCTATGTGAATGAATGGAACATTGATGATTTGAAGGTAGCTGTCTTAAACGGGCCTGATGTTCATCCTGGTGCAAATTATGTTAAGAAACTCATCAACAACAAGGAGATGAAAGTCAGAGTCTTGGATACCAATAAGGAAGTTGTTGCTGAAAACCTTGAATATGGTGATATCGTAATGAGACATCTTAAGGATGGGGACATTGTATTGTTCAACCGTCAGCCATCCCTTCACAGAATGAGTATGATGGCTCACGAAGTAAGGGTATTGCCTTATAAGACTTTCAGACTCAATCTTTGTGTTTGCCCTCCATACAATGCAGACTTTGACGGAGACGAAATGAACATGCACGTTTTCCAAACCGATGAATCCCGTGCAGAAGCAAAATCCTTGATGAGAGTACAGGAACATATATTATCTCCAAGGTTTGGTGGACCGATCATCGGTGCTATTCACGACCACATCAGTGGAGCATACCTTTTAACCCGTGATGGCTTTACAGTTCCTGAAGATGATGCTTTCCAAATGATCAGGAAATCCCATTTATTGAACAACCCTTATGTTGACAAGAAACATCTTAAACGTAAAAACCGTGATTGGACAGGTAAGGAACTGTTCAGCTTGTTGTTGCCTGATGATTTGAATATGCAATACACTGCAGAGATCTGCAGAAAGTGTGATGTCTGTCTACATGAAGAATGTGAAAATGATGCATATGTGGTAATTAAAGACGGCCAATTGATTTATGGATCCATAGATGAGGCTGCATATGGTTCATTCTCAGGTAAGATTCTGGATACCATAGTTAAGGAATACGGTCCTTCCCGTGCAAAGGAATTCCTTGACCGTTCCACTGACTTGGCCATTTGCGGAATCATGAAAACTGGTATCACCACAAGTACCAATGATGAGGAAATCCCTGAAGAGGCCATTGAAAGAATAGGTGAGCACTTGGATAATGCTGAGGCAAATGTAGATAAGCTCATTGACATTTATGAAGATGGCTTGCTTGACCCATTACCTGGAAGAAGCGTTGAAGAAACTTTAGAGATGCGTATTGTTCAGATTCTTGGGGAAGCAAGGGACAAGGCTGGTGAGATTGCAGAAGGTTACCTCATTATGGGTAAGGAATCTGATGATTCCTATGATCATGCAATGGCAGTTGAGAATCATTCTGTAGTAATGGCACGTACAGGTGCAAGGGCATCCATGCTGAACCTCGCTCAGATTACTGCTTGTGTAGGACAGCAATCTGTTCGTGGTGGACGTATTACAAGAGGATACCTTAACCGTCCTTTACCTCACTTCAGAAAACATGAGTTAGGGGCTAGAGCAAAAGGTTTCGTACACTCCAGCTATAAGAAAGGTTTGGATCCTGTAGAATTCTTCTTCCACGCTATGGGTGGAAGAGAAGGTCTTGTAGATACAGCTATTCGTACAGCACAATCTGGTTACATGCAAAGAAGACTTGTAAATGCACTTGAAGACCTAAATGTTCGCCCTGACGGTTTGGTTGCGGACAATAAGAATCAGGTAATTCAAAGGGTATTCGGTGAAGAAGGTATTGACCCAGCTAAAAGTGACTTCGGTAAGGTAGCTAACTTGGACAAACTTATTTCTGAAATGAGAGTTAAAGGAGAGTAATTTGGAGGGTTATTATGTCTAAAGGTAATGAAATAGCAGAAAATGTTACTGCAATGGCTAGAGACGACTCTGAAGAGAATGTTGAAAATGTTACTGCAATGGCTAGAGATGACTCTGAAGAGGATGTTGAAAAAACTTCCAAAAAACAGAATGTTAAAAGGATAGATATCATTGAACAAATTGACGATAATAAAATTGAGATTTCTGAAGACTTTAAAAATGACTTGAAAGACTTTATTGATGATGAGTTAAAAAATTTTATTTCAGAATATTTGGAAAATTACATTATTGAATGTTCTGAGGATAACATTCCATCAAAATTTGTTGATATTGATTCTGATGTTTTAGAAGGTTTTGTTTCAGATTATTTGAATGACCAAAGCTCTGTTGATTTTGAAGGTTTTGTTTCAGATTATTTGGAATTGATTAAATTAGCTGATGTGGATGATGAGTTTAAGGACACTTTCTCCAAATCATTTAAAAAGGAATTGTCTAAGAAATCAAATCTATTATCAGAAAGGTTAACCAGTTCATTAAAAACAATCAAGAAGGATTATAAAAGAAGCAAGCTTGATTATGACAAATATTACTTAGTTGATTTGGCTAAAAACTTTGCTAAAGGAGATTTCAGCCAAGATGCCTTTAAGAATAGGTTAAATTCATATAACATTACAGAATCTAAACTTTTGAAGTTTGATCTTGGAGTTCCTGAAAAATATGTGGATGAAATTGCAGTATCCCATTTCAATAAGGAATATTCCGATGAGGATTTGGATGACTTAATTGAAAAGATCAATTCAGTCTATGAATTGAACCAAGACGGATTGTTTGATGATGATGACATCATGACATTGTCCTTTGATTATTTCTGGGGTGAATTGACAAAAAGGCATATTGATGCAATATTTGTTTTAGAGAAATCCCTTAAGGAAAAGGAAATCAATTATCCTAAATCCAATATTGCTAATTTGGATTACAGCAAATATTTGATTAAGTCTTTATTGCCTAAATTAGAATCTAAAGTCAGGGAGCATGAAATTGATGATGAATCAGCTTCAAGGAAATTTAATGAGGAATTAGATTTATTGGTCATTGCAATATGTGATGTTTTAAATGTTCTTGAAAATAATGATATCATTTTCCCTCCATCCTTTGTTGAAGACTTGTCTTTCACTCATTGGAAATATCGCTTCATTGGTGAAGGATTAAGTGATGAAGAATTAAACACATTAGTTCTTAAAGTTAAAGAGGCTTATGGAAGAGATTATATTGAAGCTGGTGAGGCTGTAGGTACTGTCGCTGCCCAATCTGTAGGGGAACCAGGTACTCAGATGACTATGCGTACTTTCCACTATGCAGGTGTAGCAGAGTTAAACGTAACTCTCGGGCTTCCAAGGTTAATTGAAATTGTGGATGCAAGGAAAAAGATTTCCACTCCTACAATGGATATTTTCTTTGATTGGTATAAGGTCAGAAAGCTTATCATGAAAGAAAAGAAATATGAAAGCATGGATGATGTTACTGAAGATGACATTGAAAGATTTGTTAAGACTTTAGCAAATAAGATAGGTAAAAGTACCGTCAATGATATTATTTCCGATTTCGATTTAAGTTTCTATGACATGAAAATTGATGTTCTCTTTGATAAGGATAAAATTGAGAAAAAACATCTTGATTTCGAAAAGATCAAAGACAAATACATTGAAAAGAACTTTAGAAATAGGTATGAAATTGATAAGGATGATCCTTATAGATTTGTTTTCAGACCTAAAAAGCAAGCTAACAATAAACAGTCTATCAGAGAACTTAGACTTCTTGCAGATAAGGTTCGTGACTTGCAGATTAGTGGTACAAAGGGAATAGGTAAAATCATCGTTCGTAAGGAAGATGAATGGACTATGCATACTGAAGGATCTAATCTTCGTGCAATATTTGATGAAGAGGGTATTGACAAGGCTAGATTAACCACTAACGACATTCATGAGATTGAAACCGTCTTAGGTATTGAGGCAGCCCGTAATGCAATTGTTTATGAGCTTAACCGTACCTTGTCAGACCAAGGTTTGACTGTTGACATTAGGCATATCATGTTGGTCGCGGATATGATGACTTCCGAAGGTGTTGTAAAATCCATCGGAAGACACGGTATTAGTGGTGAGAAATCAAGTGTTCTCGCACGTGCTGCATTTGAAGAAACCGGTAAACACTTGCTCCATGCAAGTATTAGGGGAGAAATGGATGACTTGACTGGTATTATTGAAAATATCATTATTGGTCAACCAATTCCTTTAGGTACAGGTTCAGTAAGTGTTACAATGAAACCGGATGTTTATAAAAGCTAGATATAAAATCTGTAAAAAAGTTAGTTTTTAAAGCTAATTTATAAAAGCTAAAAACATAATTAAAATAAATTATTTAATTTGATAAGTCTTCGATTTATTAAATTATTTAATTAATTTTTTTTATTTAGGAAATTTTTAAATTTATAATTAATTATTCTTTAAAAAATTGTTTCATATTCATAGTTATTCTTAAACATTAAAATTTTAAGAATGATTTTATTGTAAAATATTCTATTAAAATATCAATAAATTATAAATAATAGATGTATTATAATTAAATGTAATAGTTTAATTTCATATTTGTTATTTAATTTTATTTTATTAATAGCACATATTTTATTACTCTATGAAAATTTTATCTTGAGTAAGATATGGATTATTTAGATAATTTTTCTTATCTTGAGATAGATGATTTTTTTAAATTAAAATTTAGGAGGCAGATGATGGATATAGAAAGAGGAATAAGAGTTGCAGTAGACACAGGAGATGTCACTCTCGGCTCAGAAAAATCTATTCAATCTTTAAAATTAGGTAAAGGCAGACTTGCAGTTGTTGCAGCTAACAGTCCTAAAGAAATTTTAGAAGATGTTGAATATTACGCAAATCTCTCTGAAATTCCTTTCATTGTATATGAAGGTACTAGTGTAGACTTAGGTTCTGTTTGTGGTAAACCTTTCACTGTAGCTACTTTAATCATAAACGATCCAGGAGATTCTACTATCTTAGAAGCAATGGGGTAGATTTTTGTGTCTATTAAATTTAATGCAAATGAAATCCGTTTTATAGCTCTTTTTGAGAGCATGACTGGTGCAATGGTTAAGGATTGCATACTTGATAATGAAAATACCAAAGTCACCTTTGTTGTAAAAAATGGTGATATGGGTTTGGCTATTGGTAAAGGTGGAAGTACTGTAACCAAAGTTAAAAAAGCAGTGGGCAGAGGAGTTGAAATCATTGAATATAATGAGGATCCGGTTCAATTTATTAAGAATATATTATCCCCTGCAGAATTGAAATCCATTAAAATCGTTGAAAAAGGCAATGATGAAAAAATAGCTATTGTGAATACAGACTCTTCCAATAAGAGAATAGCTATCGGTAAAAATGGTATTAACATTGAAAGGGCAAAATTATTAGCAAAAAGACAGCATGAAATAAATAACATTATTTTAAAATAATTATATTCGAAATATTGTTGCAATTACGGCAAATTTTTGTTATAATATATAAATATAAACCTTAACGGAGGTTATTATGGAATTTACGCAATATACCTGTCCGGTTTGCGAAAAACGCTTTGAAAACGGCG
>JAUNXF010000107.1 GCA_030539935.1 Methanobrevibacter sp. | reverse complement strand
ATGGCATTCCTGTAGGATTGCAATTGCAGGCAAAACCTCAAGACGATGCAAAAATCGTAAAGGCAATGGCTGCATTTGAGTATGCAAAATAAATTCCAAACCAATATAATAGCTAAAAAGCTATTATATCATCTTATCTTTTTTTACTGAAAACATTGAAAATATTATTTTTATAAAAGTTTTTTCCATTAAGCATTTTCAAAACTATTTTTGTGATTCATATGATGAGCGAACTTGAAAAGATGAAAGCGGGGCTTGAATATTGCTATGACGATGAGGAGATAGCTGCAATCAAGGACAATGCAATAATGCAGGCTGAAAGGTATAACAATATAGATCCAATGGACAAGCAAAGGCAATATGACACATTAAAGGAGATTTTAGGCTCCATTGGCGATAATGTATGGATAGGAAAAAGATTTAGTTTTGACAATGGAAAGAACATCCATATTGGTTCAAACTTCACTGGAAACTACAATTTAACAATTCTGGACATAAGGGAAGTCTACATTGGAGACAATGTTATGATAGGGCCAAACACCCTCATAACAACCGTTGGCCACCCAATCACACCTAAAGGCAGAAGGGAACATGTTGGAATGGCAGAGCCGGTTTACATTGGGGATGACGTTTGGCTAGGGGGAAACGTAAGCATATTGCCTGGTGTCAGAATAGGAAACAATGTGGTTGTAGGTGCAGGAGCAGTCGTTACAAAGGACATTCCAGACAATTCACTTGCACTTGGAGTTCCTGCAAAGGTGGTTCGTGAAATAGAAAATGACATTGAGGAAGACTAGAAGATTATCTTTATTAGGTGAGGGTTTAAGATGGCAGATTATTCATCAAACAAAAGCAATAACTCTAAAAAAAGAGGAAGAAGCAATTCCAACAATAAAAAGTTGATAAATGAAATCGGCAACTTGAAAGAAGAGCTTGAAATAAGGGATGAAAAGATTCAGGAATTGGAATATGAACTGTCCCTAAAGGATGAAAAGATAGAGGACATTAGGAATGACTTGGAATTGAAAACCGTGGAAATTGACGAATACAGTCAAAAATTAGCTGAAAAGGATGGAAAGATAAGCAAGCTCAATAATGCCCTTACAAAAATCAACTTTGAAAAGGAAAAGCTTGATTTGAAGTTAAAGAATGAAATAAATTACGAAAAGTCCAGAATGAAGGAGATGGATGATTTGGAGAAAAAGATCAATGAAAAAATAGCCATCATTGATGACAAGCAGGACCAAATCAACTATCTTAGAACTTTAATCAACGATTATAAGGAACAGGTTAAAAGCAATAGCGACAATTTAGAGCTGCAGCTTAAGAAAATAAGCAGAACTTATGACAATCTGCTCTCTCAAAAGGATTCCATAATTGAAAAGCAGGATAAGGCAATTGAAGAGATGATTGAATCTGCAAAGCAAACCGCTAAGGACAATAATGCCACCATAACCAGTCTTGAATTGCAGATAGGCAATTATAGAGAATTGTTGAAGAAGTATGAATAAAAAAGAGAGTTGAATTTAAGCTTCCTCTAAAAATTAGTCAAAAATAAAATATTCTATAAATCAGCAAGGATTTATAGAATAATGGCTTGGGGCTAAGGTTAACTCATAATAGCCCTCTTCATAATTTAAGTTTAGGTCATCTGGATTGTATATGGTTCTGCCGCAGTCACCACACCTATAGGCACCGCCAGATTCATAAATGCCTTCACTGCCACAGTATGGACAGGTTTCAGCTCCATCCCCATCACCTGAACTTCCACTTCTTAAGGCAAACGGATTATAATTTGAGGATGATGAAGAGCTTTTGGCATTCTCTTTAGCTTTTCTTTGGGCTTCCTCTTTTTGTTTCTTCAAATCGCTTATATGGTTTTTAACACTGCTGACATAATTGTCATACTCCCCACTGATAAGCAGGCCATTATCGTTTTTGTCGCAACGATTAAAGATAGTGTATAAATCTGACTGGGATAGGCTCATTTCTGAGTTGTGGTCATATCGCTTAACCTCATCAAAACTTAGTCCACCATCTCCATTTAGGTCTAAAACATCAAAATCCAGGTATCTGGTAGTTGACTCTTCCGTAAAGGAGTCAAGTGGAATTCCAAGAATTGCATGGCCTAAAAGAGTGATTATCATTAAGACCAAATAAACTGCACAGCATCCCACTATGATCTTGCGGACTGTGCCCATTTCATTGAATGTGTTTATCATATCTTCTATACTAGACATAAAATCCCCTTCTACATAAGCATTTAATTGTCATGTGTCGATTGTTATTAATACTTTAAAAATGTTAATTCATCAATTAGTTGTTAAGGATATTGGAGCCAATAAATCCATATACCCATCTGTATATGCCAATTCCAAATCATCAGGGTCATAAATGGAGCTTCCACATTCAGCACATTTATAATATCCGCCGGTTTCATAGATTGCTTCACTTCCACAGTATGGGCAAGTCAAGACATATCCTTCACTACTGCTGTCAAATTCCCTGTCATTTAACTGATTGACATATTTTGAATTGCCAGAACTGTAATCCCTGCCATGACTGGAACTGCCACTTGAACTGGAAGAGCCGGATGAGGAATATTTATATTTATCACCATCCGAAGTGGAGCTTGAACTGGAAGTGCTGTATATGGATGAATCAGAATACCTTACATCGCTTCTGAAAGAATCAAATTCATAACCTATCAGATATCCATTGCTATTTTTATCAGCCTCTAAAAAATAAGGCTTCATTTCTTTATCTTCCATGTATGGGTCATATTGGCGTGCCTCATCAAAACTTAATCTTCCATCCCCATTAATATCCAAATACCCAAAATCCTCTTCATAAGTGGTAGGGAAACTTTCAGGATAGACATTCATAATCATCCCCACTATTAAAAATATGATAAGCAAAACAGCAGGCACATAACAGCAGCAAGTTTTAAAATTAAATGAGTCCTTACCAGATTTTTGACTGGCATTAGATTGATCGGAAGAAAATTTTGAGGCAGAACCAGAATTCAAACCACCACCGGAAGAGGTGGAAACATTAGAACTGACATCTAATTTAGCTCCGCAATTGGCACAATAAATAGCTTTGTCAATGTTTTCCTTTCCGCATTTAGCACATTTTTTCATATTACCCCCTCAATATAAAATTTAAGCTATTTGATTAAAATGATAAAAAATAGTAGAAAAATAAAAAGATTCGTTAACAATCAAATGTCTATAGTTAAAATCACTTCATCTCCATCTTTAAAATTGTATTTATCCCTTAGCTTGTCCTTTGAAATAAATTCCAAATAATTCTCATCGTGGGTTGTCTTGTCTGGAAATACGATTGCCCCATCAATGTCTTTGTTTAAATGAGCTTGAATATACCTTACGGCTCCAAAGCCTTGATCTGGTTTTATAAGATTTTTACAGCTATTTTTCATTAGTCTAATGTCTTCTAAGTTTTCCTCTTCTACAATAAGATTTAAGGTTCCGGGAAATGGAGTGAAACCCAATCTTTCTCTAAATTGATTTTTGTAGAAATCCTGACCTAAAAAATATGCTGCTTTTCCTAAACCGGTTGTAACAATTCCTGTAATTTCCATTATAATCACTAAATAAATATAATAAAAAATAATAGATCAGTTAAATTGACTTTAACTGAACAAATGCATCCCTATCGCTTGAAACAAAGTTTCTAATTGAAGTATTGTTTCTATCCTCAAATATTATTTTTCCTTCCTTTTCTGCATATGTGAAATTCATGCTTCCATTCTTTACATCTCCATCAGTGAATGTGCACATGACATTTCCATCATATAAGATTGAATAGGAAGCATTGCCTTTAAAGTTTCCAACTGATGATAGGATAGACTCATTTTCCAAAGTCAAATTGAAGAAAGTGGCATTTTTGGATTTTGGACTGATGCTGAATTCCACAAATCCTTCCATTTCATCACTTAGATTATTGAATTGAATATTATGCTTGACAATCCTATTTTGGAAAACTTCAGTTATGCGACTGTTTGGTATGATTTCACCATCATATAAATTTAAATTGCGCTTTACTTTTGACGGCAATCTAAATGTATCTAATTCTCCTTCTCTTGAGCTGTTTACGAAATAAGATGAATCGCCGACAATCATCGTATCATTCTCAGTCATTTCCATCGTACTTAAGGCATCCTGTGGAATTCTTAGTATATTTGTTTCATTTTCAATGGCACTGTCAATGGTATATGGTCCCCTGACTGAAATTGTCTGATAGTTATTGTCAGTTGGGGCATAAACAAAGTTTCTTGAAGTGAGTTCAACTGAAATCCTTCCATCACTAAAGGTTGCTGCAGATAAGAATGTTGAAAGCATTAAAATCAAGATCAAACCGGAAACGATCACTGGAAAGTGCATTCTAACAAAAGACTGTAAGGATGCCCTCGTATTGCTTTTCTTTAGGATAGGAATAGACCTTCTAATGATCTTGACAATATACATGACCGTTAGGATTATGCCTAGAAAAGCTACAAAAACAGATACGAAAACCGGTATGACCGGCACAAAGAATAGCATGAAAAGGCCTAAAATTATAAGGGACAAGCCCATGATGGCCATTCTAATATAGTTTCCCAATTTGTCCATCATTGTGACACGGCCGTATTCCACCGCCCTGTCAATGATTGTTCTGACCACTTCATTTGCCA
>JAUNXF010000106.1 GCA_030539935.1 Methanobrevibacter sp. | reverse complement strand
TTTCTTTTTTTAAATTTTTAAAGATTTATAATTTCCAATTTTCCTCCTTTTTTTAATTTTAAAAGATTTTAATTATTTAAGTAAAATGTGGCAACTAAGATAAAATTCGTAAAGGTTGTTCCTTTTTGCAAAATCATCAATGTGGTTGTATATTTTTTCTATCTCTTTTTTATAGTAGTCACGAGTGTATCCATTTGAATATTTTATAATGAACTCTTTTTCAAGCCTTATGCAGTCATATGTTACATTCACATACACTCTTCCTAATCCCTTTTCCAATGTGATTTTTTCTATTTCACTTTTAAATTTAAATATGTTGTTTTTTTCCTCTTCAGATAGTGTTCTATAGATTTCTGGAGCGGGGTAGTCTTTTACAAGGGTATTGTCTTCATTAATTAGTCTATATATCATGCTTTCATTTCCTTCTTATTTTTGAAATTTCAATTCATCAAATAAATTATTCATATATTTTTTTTGCATTTTTCATATCTTCTTGAGTTAAAGGATTATATATTTTATAATCTGCTTTTTTACGTAGATTATGTAATTCATATAACTCATTACTGGCTTTATTCTTTTTATATGCATTTAACCAATCTCTAACTTGTTTATGTTCACTCACATATTCCTCTCCATTTTCATCATATTCCCATTTTTGCTTAATTTTAAATTCTGGAATTTCTTCTTCCAACCATAAGAGGGCATAGGAATATGCACTATAATAGGCTCTATTTATTATTGTTCCATTGACAGCACGAGACTCTATTTGCGGCTTTATAAAAATTTCCTTATTGTCATTTAGCAATAAGGTAAATTTGAATAACTGATATTGTGGATATAATTCTATAATCATGGTATCACTTAGTTAAAATCATGTCAAGAATTATATGAGGCGCCTTTTAATTCTTACTTATTCCTTTAAAAAATGTAGTATATAAGGCTATCGATTTTTTAACTGGATAATTTTACTTTAAATCAATATTAAAGTGTAATTAGAATTTTTTATTAGATATAGTAAACTATAATTAACTTGTTAAATTATAACGAAACAATTAAATTATATTTGCTTAAACAAATTGATTTTAAGCTGGAAAATTTATTCATTTTCATAAATTATAAAGAAACAATTAAATTATATTCAATCAATCAATTCTAAGAAAAAAATCCATTAGATAATTATAAATAATCTTAAGAATAGACTATTTTTATCAATTAAATTAAAATTTTTTCAATATTTTACTTAATTTGCAGTGGTATCATGAAAAGAAAGATAAAGACACTATTTGTGACAGTCGGCACTGGAGTGAATCCAAACTCTGAGGAAGTGGCCGCCAAAAACTTGGCCAAGGGAATATACTCATCCATACAAAAGATCTATCCTGACTACATAGTCTTCTTCTGCTCAGATTTGTCAACAAGGACAATCGATTACATAACAGAACTCTTTGAGGCAGATGATGACGAATTCATAGAGGGGCAGGACTATGAGATAGTGGTATTGGATCAAATCGATAACTTCAACAGCTGTTTTGAAGCATTTGAGCTCAAGATATGGGAATTGGACCTGCTGGCTGAGGAAAAGCATGAGATAATCATGGATTACACATCAGGAACCAAGACCATGTCCGCTGCAATGGCATGCTGCGGAATGTTCTATTCAAAGGACCTCATCACAATCAGCGGAGACAGAAGGAATGGTGTTGTATCAACTGGAACAGAATCCATCCAGTATCAGAATCTCTATAAGGTCTATGACAAGTTCGCGCTGATGAGAGTCAGGAACTACTTCAATGCAAACAGGTTCTACACTGCAAGTGAAATATTGGAGAATGTCGTTGATGAAAGCATCAATACCGAAAACATGATGAATCTTGTCAAGGGATATTTCTTATGGGACAATATGGAATTTGAAGAGGCATATGAGCATTTGACAAAGCTTGACCTCAACGGATTCGAGCTTTCTGAAATCAAGGACGACCTAAAGTTCAACCTTAAGGCACTTGGAGCAATAGTGCGCTCACCACATGAGAACCTAAAGAACTGCTATATACTTGCAAGCCTAATCAACAATTCGATAAGAAGGGCAGAGGAGTATAAGTATGATGATGCGATTGCAAGATTATATAGGGCCTTTGAGCTTATTGCACAAATAAGGCTCAGCTCATATAGGCTTAACAGTTCAGATATTGACACTGATATACTTCTGGAGAATAATGTAAGCCAGGAATTCATTGATGGATTGGAAAAGACAAGGGATGAGGGCAAGATTAGAATAGGACTCATCAAGGACTTTGAGCTTCTTGATGCCCTTGATGATGACTTGGGAAAATACTTTGCAGAAAACAGGAACAGGATCAACAACCTCACCAAAAAGAGAAACAATTCAATTCTGGCTCATGGACTCGAATCATTGGACAAGGAGGACTTCGAAGAGTTTGAGGAGGTTGTGGAAAGCCTTGCCAGAAAGCTGGACAAGGATATGGGCAAGTTCCTCAATCAGACAAGGTTTGCCAAGTTTGACTTGAAGCTGAACATGAATAAGATTTAGTTTTTCTTATTCTCTTTTTTTTATATTTTTTTAGTAAATTTCTTTATTTTTTTTATTCTCTTTTTTTATATTTTTTTCATCCTTTAAACTTAAGATATTATGAAATTTAATAGGATGATTATAATATTATAACAACTTTAAAGCAATATTATAGTTAAATAAGAATTTTATAGTATTTATATTAAAAATAAACTATAAATAATAGGAAAAACATAATTTTATATCCAAACGTAAACTCCTTAAGCCCAGGAGGTGATATTCATGAATTTTTGCAATATTGCCTTAAATTGGATTCATGTTTATTCAACTGATGAAGATTTCTACTGGCAAATATCTTACCATAGGAGGGTCATCATATCTATCCAATCTAAAATTTGGATTGCTGTGGTCATATACCTTATTATCATGTGGTGCATGACCTTAAGCATCATAATGATTTTGTTTAAATTGTTATGACGGCACAATGCCCTCCATTAAATTGCAGGAAAAAACATTATTGCAGGACTTTGTTTTTCAACAGCCACACCAGGTTGTTTTTGAGTTTCGTTTGGATTGCAAAGCTCACATCCTGCAATTTATAAATACATTAAAAAACTTTAAATACTATCTTATTCATACTCATTAGTAGAGTTAAAGAAATTCATTTTAGAATTTTTTAATTCCAAAAATATGGTATGATATTTTTTCAATATCTATCTGGTGTATTGCAGGATTATTATCCTGCAATGTAGATATTGGGGATGAATGAATCTAATCCATTTTATATGGATTAATTCTTAATTCATCCAAATTTGCTATTTTTAAAAAAAAATTATTTTTGTTTGATTTTATCTGTTTTTAGTTATATTCATTTAAAGATATTTCATTAAAATCAAATTTCAATCATAAAAACAGTTCAATAAAATGAATTGTGATTTAGGCTCATTCCATTAATAATCTCATCCATCCTCTTTTCCTCTGCCAAAGACAATTCATTATATTTCCTGTAGTCCCTATCTGCCAGGTCCTTCTTGCCGATTCTCTTATAATGCTTGGCTCTTTCCAAATAGATGTAATGATAATCTGGAAACTTCCTTAATAATGAACTGTATATGTGAAGTGCCCTTTCACTATATCCTGCTTCAGAGAGTCTTTTAGCTATTATCAAAATGTATTCTCCCCTGTATTCCATGGATTCCACCATTAGTCTGGTTCCAATCTTTAGGCATTCATAGCCCTTGTCAATGTCCCCCATGTCAAAGTAGACCGCTCCCAATACATGAAATGCCATATCATGCCTGTAGTTCCTTAAGAGCTTGTTTGCATATTCAATGGACTTGAGGTATTCCTTTCTGTAATAGCAGATTTCACTCATTTTAAATAGGCAGATCTCATCCAATGGATCCATCTTCAATGCATCCAGAAGGTATCTGTAGGCATTGTCAAATGCATAAATGTTCATGTAGAGCTGGGCTATGTTTGTCTTCTTTTCGATGTCTGCCTTAAGGCGGTCAGATTCAATGAGATATTTCAATGCCTCATACGGCTTTCTAAGCTCATAGTAGGAGTTTCCTATTATTGAGTTGAAATATTCACTTTCCATATTCTCATCAAATATGCCTTCGCCCTTGTATTCCTCAAAGATTTCAATCAATTCTTCATACTTTTCAAGCGGGTAGAGACGGAGTATCTCAGAGTATTTGAGTTGGGGAAAGAGATTGGCAAGCTCATCAAAGTAGAAGATGGAGCGCTCGTCGTCCCCAATGGTTTCATAGATTTCACTCATGAGGCTAAGTCCAAAGTGGTTTTCAGGATTGATTTCAAGAAGCTTGTCCCCATATTCGATTGCGGTGCTGTACTCTTCCAGTTCCTTATATGCCCTTAGATTGGATATGAGATAGTTTTCCTCATCCTCAATGAGTTCAATAAAGTCGAATCCCCTTTTTCTATCCCCAAGCTTGATATAAGACAATGCTATCATGAAGTTGGATATGTCTCTCTCGCCCCCCTTGGACATATAGTCATTAAATAGTTCGATTGACTTTTCATATTCCTTCTTGCTGTAGTATGTAGTGGCCAGTTCGCTCTGGTATTCTATAAGTGTGGGGTCTATCTTTAATATTTCCTTGCAGACCTCTATTGACTTGTCTAGATCGAATTCGCATTCAGGTGAGTGGTAGGACTCTATAAGCCTATCAAGTTTGCTTACCATATTTTCACCATAAAAGTTTATTTTTAAGAGTTTTAGCTTTAAATAAAAATTTTAGCTTTAAA
>JAUNXF010000034.1 GCA_030539935.1 Methanobrevibacter sp. | reverse complement strand
CTGATTTATTTAAAATCCTTTCCAACTACTTTTAACTGGTTAAATTTAAAATCTTTCCAATTACTTTTAACTGACCATTCATACCTTTGGTTCCAATTTTTTTATCGCAAATCCTAAAAATACAATTATCATTGGGAAAAATACAGAATAAAGAATAAGTATCAAATCACCTGGAACCAAATCCCCAATTACAACAGATGCTGCAAGCAACATTGTTAAAAGAATAACCGGTGCCAAAATGGCTAAAAAAGTATAGATCATAATGAATGCATTTAGCTTTTCACTATACTCCTTCAATTTCATCCTAATGTCAAAATTCACGTCTTCAGCGATTATGGTTAAAGATGTGGAAAGGTTCGCCCCAATTCTTAAGCTTGTTAAAATTTCATAAATGACACGTGACAATGCCGGAGACCCAACTCTCTTTTCCAAATTCAAAAATGCGGTTTCTGTGCTTTCCCCATATTTTATCTCTTCCAGGACCCTTGAAAACTCCAAAGACAAGAGGCCATAATCTGAATTAACAATAGATCCCATGGAATCAAATAGGCTTTTTCCAGATCTGAGTTCAGTTGCCAATTGCCTTAAGGCATAAGGCAACTCCTTTGAAAATGAAGAGTATTCATTTTGCTTTTTAATCTTAGGATAATAAAATATCCCAAAAGCAAGCAATAGAAATGAAATGAGAATTGCCATCCCCAATTCCAATGATACAAAAATGCTAACTAAACCCGTGATTGCAGTTAGAATAGAAAACAATATTATAATAATCCTTAAAACATAACCATAAATATTGGATTCATTTATCTCAACAAACTGGTTATTCAATAGAAAATAAACTATTTTTTCTTTAATGTTTTCAATGAAATTTGAACTTTCATTTAAGTTATTTCCAATCAATTTATTTTCATTTGATGGGCTGCCAAATAATTTACTGTCATTTGATCCAATTCCTTCATGATTCTTTTTCTTCAAGCTAGAAAAAATATTTTGAGATTGATTAGACCGATTATAAAGATTTGAAGAAGAATTATTAGAATACATATTTTCCAATTCTTCAAAAATACTATCATTTTTTAAGAAATCACCTATCTTAAAAACATCCTCTTTATTAAAATTAATTTTATTTCCCGCTTGATTTTCAGTTTTTGAATATCCAATCTCATCATTTTTTCCTCCATTTCCAAATTTATTCATGAATGTTATAATAAAGTCAATGATTTTTAAAAAAGCCTTAATCAACAAATCACTGAATTGAATAAAGAATTCATCGAAAATAATAATCACCATTATCAAAAAATAAACTATAACTATCAAAACATAAAAAATGCAACAAAATCCAACTACCCAAATATAAAAAATGCAACAAAATCCAACTATCCAAATATAAAAAAATACGAATGATTAAAATAAAGATTTCATAAAAACCGTCAATTTAATCAAACACTCATCTTATTTAATACATAGTCCGGATTAAGATAATAAGTTTCAATAATTTGACTTATATCCTTTTGGCCAGAAATGTTATTTTCAACAAGATAGTTCAGGACCACTTGTCTCTTTTTCCATTCATTATTGAGATGGGAAATAGGAACCCCCTTTAGATTGGCCATTTCCTCCAAGGTTTTGCTGACTATGGTTAGGTTTCGAAACTCGTCCCTTTCACTATCCCACTCAAAAAGCTTGCTCAATTGAACGGTTCCCTCTTCAATGCCAACGACTTCAGCTATTTCAGTAATTCTCCTATATGAAATCCCATCAGACCTGTAGATTCTCTTTTCCATGATGATGAAATCAATTGATGAAATCATTATTTTAGGAACATTCATCGGAGCATTGGTAAGTCTTGTAATGGTTTCACGGGAATTGTTTGCATGCAAAGTGCCAAAACCGGAATGACCTGTATTGAGTGCTGTGAATAGTGTAATTGCTTCCTTTCCCCTAACTTCTCCAACAATGATTCTGTCAGGCCTTTGCCTTAAAGAGTTTTTTACCAAGTCTTCAATTGTAATTTCCCCTTGGTTTTCAATGTTGACAGTTCTCGCTTCCATTCTAAGAATATGTTTATGCGGAATCTGAAGTTCAAGGGTGTCTTCAATAGTTATTATTCGCTCCTTGGGATTGATGAAAATTGAAAGCGCATTTAACAATGTTGTCTTGCCAGAGCTTGTTCCACCGGATACTATGATATTTGCTGGCTTTACTCCAAGCCCATCTACACAAAGCCATAGAAATGATGCCATTTCACTGTTTAAAGTGTTGTATCTGATTAGATCAACAATGGTTAAAGGGTCCTTTTTAAATTTACGGATGGTTATAGTTGGCCCATTCGCTGAGAGAGGAGGAATTGTTGCATTCACCCTTGAACCATCAGGCAGCCTTGCATCTAAAACTGGAGATTGCTGATCTATCCTTCTGTTGGTTTCACGTGCTATCGAATCAATGATATTTGTAATCTGCTCTTCCTCATCAAAGAAGAGGTCTGTTTCCATCATGCCATACTCTCTGTGATAGACAAAAACCGGCTTGTTAACTCCAATGACCATAATTTCCTCGAGATTATCATCATCTATTAAAGAACTTATTTCACCATAGCCTATAAGCTCTTTCAGCATATTTTTAGCCAAATTTTCCTTGTATTCATAATCGAATCTATTCTGCAACCTATTTTCTAAAAAACGAATAATATCCTTCAATATCAATTCTTCATTAAAGGAAGACATTCGCTCTGAAATAGCCAAATCTATTAGATTTTCCCTTAGCTCTTCCAAAATCAGCCTTTCCTCATCTGAAAAGTTAAATTTCAAGACATTGTAAGTTGGAATCAAATCATTCTCCATCAAATCACCAAATCATGTAAAGAATTATCAAAATAATATTGATTGATTAATTTTATTTTAAATTTAAAAATGCTGATAAAAGCAATCACTCTAGATGTACATCTGCATATAAATTATGATTGCAGGCAAAATCAAGACTCCCATCAGATGAGATTTGCTGACCCCCAAGTAATGTGGAAGCAAACCCATTGCAGTGGTTGTGACTAAAGCTAATGTGAGATACAGTATAGGTCCTTTGTAGATAATTGCAAATGCATATAATATTATTATCATCAACAGGATTACTGCTATTGAAAGCTTCCTATAATCCACTCCCTGCATGAGACTTGAAAAGCTGTCTCCTAATTTTAGACAGATCATCAAGGATATTGAAACTGCAATTAAAGAAGCAAATGTGAATATCATCAAATGGGCTAAAGTAAATTCTGAAATTAAATAAGACATATAAACGGCAATTCCGCTCCTAGGATTGCCAATTAGATATATTGCGATGAGTGAAAATAATGTGTCTGAAGTATTCAATCCACTATTAGCCAAAAGGAAATTTTTTGTATCATCCCCTTCATCACTTGTTCCGCATGCTCCTTGGGCAATAATGCTTCCTTGTGCTGGGCCAAATCCCGGCAAAAAACCCAGAATAGCTCCTGCAGTTCCACCTGCAAAGATGCTTTTTAGAGCGTCCCCATCAATTTCCAAATCATAGAATTTGTTTTGGTGAGGAATTGAAGAACTGTCGTTTAAACTGAACAATATTGTGCTAATTCCAAAAAGCCCACTGAAAGTGCACATAAGAGACAAACCTGAAGATATGGGGGTTTGAAGCATTATCCAACCTAATATCCCAGACAATACAAAAAGGAGGAATGACCATAGAAAGGCAATCTTGCCATTAGACAATCTATGGACCATATATATCGATACAACAGTCAAAATCATCCAAGTATACGGTTTGGATATTCCCTGTAGGAAAGGCAATGCAACCGCAAAAACCGGCAGCATCAGAATCACTACAAGAATGGCTCCAAACCCCCCGACTGAAACTATGCGAATAGCTTCTTTGGACCTTCCTTCTAAAACCATTCTATGACCTGGAAGAATAGATGTAGCAGTTCCCTCTTCAGGAACCCCAAGCAACATTGATGGGACGAATTCAATCAAGGCATGAGCTATTGACATTGATACAAATATGACACATAAGAATTCTGCAGATATGTAATTCATTAGATATGAGGAAGATGCAAACATGATGGCTCCCGCAGTATTTACATGTATCCCCGGAACCATGCCTGTACAGGTTCCTATACCTATGCCAATAAAACATGCCAAAACCAAATCGAACATTAGAACACCAAATTTTTTCTTGCTAATTTAAGCAGTTTCAATACAATACTTAATTTATACGAACTTATATTTAAATTAGGCAGTTAAAAACGATTAAAATATTAAAATAAGATTGTTAAATTATTATTACAATGAAAAATTGATTTTAAATTGAAAAATTAAAAAAATAATTGAAATTATAATGAATCACTTAAATTGCTTTAATATTAAGGCAATTTGATTGAAAAATTGAATATTACAATTTGGATGCAATATTATAATGATATTGTAAAAAGAGAAAAACAGATAAATAGAAAAAAAGTAAAACACCAGTCAGGAAAATAATCCCAACCAGCAAAAAACATTTTAATCAAACTTTTTCTAAAAGTTTGGAAAGATTTTGGTCCAGGTTTCGCACCCCAAAGGAGCGGAAAAGCTGGGGTTAATCATCCAATATAACAGCAGGCTTAATCATGTCACGTGGTTTGTCTCTCATCATGATCATGGCTTCTTCGATGTCCTCAAACTTATCGAATTTGTGGGTGATTAATTTGGATGAGTCGAAACGGCCATATTCAACAAGATTAGCCAATTTTTCCATTCTGGCACGTCCACCAGGACATACTCCACCGCGGATTGTCTTATCAGCAAGTCCTTGACCCCATGCGAGACCATCTATTGGGACTGTTTCAATACCATCATAGTGCAATACGTTACCGATAATACCACCGACTTTAAGGACAGATAAAGCTTCAGAGAGGGTGTCTTTTCCTCCTCCACCGATTACTACCTTGTCTACTCCTTTTCCATCAGTCAAGTCCATGATTTGATCTACTGTGTTGCCGTTGTGGTAATCTACAATATCATTTGCACCATATTCCTTAGCTACCTTGATAGCTACTGGACGGCTTCCTACAGCAATGATGTGGGAAGCACCCTTGATTTGTGCACCAGCCAATGACATAAGACCTACAGGACCTATACCGAAACAAGCTACTGTATCACCAGGTTGAATGTCTGCAAGTTCTGCAGCATAGAAACCGGTAGTCATCATGTCTGAAATCATTACAGCTTGTTCTAAGCTTACATGTTCAGGTAAGTGAGCTAAGTTAGCGTCAGCTTGGTTTACATGGAACTGTTCTGCAAACACTCCGTGCTTGAATGTTACAAAACTCATACCAGTACCCATACCGTAACAGTGTTGGGAGAATCCTTGTTCTGCAGGTACTGTTAGCCAGTCAGGGGTGATAGCAGGTACAATTACACGGTCTCCAGGTTTGAAGTCTTTGACTTTGTCCCCTACTTTTACAACTTCAGCAGTAGCTTCGTGTCCAACTACACGGTTAGGTGCATCACTCATGTATGCATGACCCCATACGATGTGCACGTCTGAAGTACATGGTGCCATAGCCAGTGGCTTACAGATTGCGTCGTAAGGTCCACATTCATCGAGTTCAATGTCTACCCAGCCAAGTACGTCTTGTTCGATTCTTGCCAATCCTCTCATTTTATTATCTCCTAAAAAATTGCTAAGATAGATTTATTCCGGAATAGGCCTGAAAAAATCATCTCATGATAATAGATTGTCATTATGATTATTTAAATCTTTATAAAACTTTTTGAATAATATTCAATAAAATAAAAATTACCTAGTTAAATATTTAAATAATAATATACAGGTTAGAATATTGTTTAAAAATATAATAAAAATATATTATATTGTTTAATTATTATTTTAAAAATATTACAAAAATAGGAAAATAATCCTTTAAATGGACAAGTAACCAAAATTATTTAAAAAAAGGGGTTATACAAAAATAGCTAAAATTTGAAAAAAATTAAAAAAATAGTAATAATATGAAATAAAATTTAAAATTTGAATAAATTAAAAAAAAATAGAAAACTTATCACAAAGAGTGATAAGATTTTGGTCCAGGTTCAGCGAACTGAAGTTCGCGAAGCTGGTTTACATTAATCTTCTAGAATCAGTAATTTCTGCACTAGCCACATCAGCTAAAGCGTTGATTGCATCTTCAGTAGGTCCAGTTCCGCCTTCACCGTCTTCTACGATGAATACGACATTTAAAGCTACTAAACCGAATGCAATAGGTTCTTCAGTAATTTCGTGTAATTCTGCATCTGCAGGCATTGCATCAGTGATTGCTGCTTTTAATGCTTCTAAATCTACTTCTGGGCTTTCAGGCATTACTTTTAAAGTGTTAACAACTTCTCCCATAATCATTCCTCCAATAATTCTAGATAATTAACTGATCTAAATTAATCTAAATACAAATTGATACCAATACCAAATTAAACTTATGGTCCTTCAAATCCGCATTCGCATTTGTAAGAGTGACCGAAGGTACGGCAACTTTCACATCTTGCGATAGGTTTACCACATTCTGGACAGTTGAATTGAACATAAGGTTCAATTAATGGTATTTCTTGTTTACAAGATTGACAAAATACTTTTTCCATATATATCACCGAATATATTATATAAATTTGATTTATTAATTTATAAATTTAATGTTTGATTAAAAATTAATTTAAAAAATTTTTTACTTTTAAATCAATCATATTAATTAAATTCATAATTAAATAAACATTAATTTAATATTTTTTTACCTCTAAAAAGATAGTTCATTGAAATGTTGTTAATTTATCCACTGTGAATAAATGTATATTCAAAAGAGCAATCCCCATCGTTCATTATAGACAAGACTCTTTCAGGATACTCTCCATTTACAACATAACAATCCAATCCATACTCTATCAATAAAGTGGGCAACATCAAGTCAATTGATGATTCGTCAAAAGTCAGCAGTTCATTTACATCAATTTCATTAATCAATTCCGCCCCACTTAAGGATGGATTTTTTGTATATATACCATTTACATTTGTTGCTATTAAAAGCTTTGCATCCAAAAGGCTTGCAATGTAAGCTGCAATTGAATCGCTTGTCACATCCCAGGAATGTGCAAATGGCTCATTTTCATGCAGAATATCCGAACAAATCATAATTGGTATCTTATTAGAATTAGATATACTAATCGCTTCTTCGATTGTATAGCTAATTTCTGTAAATGCTAACTTATCATTCAGCAATTTAGCCAAGATGTCCATTGAATCAATGGCTGTCTCGTGGGTTACATCTTCTGAGAATTCTATTTCTCCATCATATTTTCTAATCAGATTAGCGAACTCCCCACCGCCAATGACAAACAAGCAGCTTTGGCCTTTGAGTGCATTTGCAAGCTCAATTGCTTTCCTTGGGAATAAACTTCCGCCAATCTTAATAACCCATTCAATAATACTATCACAACTGAATGATGAATAATTAAAAAATTGATTCTTATAAAATATAGAATATTTCTAAAAAATATCCGAAGATGAATATTTTTAAAATATAAAATACTTATAAAAACAGCATTTATTAATTATTTATTTTTTACATTATATATAAGTTAGTGTTTTTTTAATTAAAATATTTAAATTATTAAAACAATATTCTAAATTATAAAAAAATCAGTAAATTGAAAAAGATATAATTTTTAAAATTTGCGAAAAATAGAACTAGTGATCATATGATTAAAGTAGCTTACTGTAACATAAAAGATTTGGATTTGGAAAAAGCTTATCCCCTTTTGCCTGATAGCAGAAAGGACAAATTGGAAGGTTTCATTTTTGATAGCGAAAAAAGACTCAGTTGCGGGTCATATCTCCTTTTAAGAAAAATGTTGGATGATGAGGATATCGATGACCCTATCATAAAGATTGAAGATAACGGCAAGCCATACATCAGCAACCATGAAGGCATATGCTTCAATATGAGCCAATCTAACAGGATGGTTGCATGTGCAATATCCGATAGGGAAATCGGCATTGACATTGAAAAGAAGGACCCTTTGATTGACTTGAAGATAGCTGACACCTTCTTCATAAACAGCGAATATCAAACCGTCAAGAAATCAGAGAATTCCATTGATGAGTTCTTCAAATATTGGGTCTTAAAGGAAAGCTATATGAAATACACAGGTTTGGGTTCCCTTTTGGAGACAGCCACATTTGAAATAATCGATGATGAAGATGGATTTAAGGTCAGGAACCAAAACCCTGACTTGAAGGAAGAGGAGGATAAGATCAAATTCAGTTTCTTTGACTTGAACCCATATAAGCTAGCCATAAGCTCTGAAGATGAAGTGGATGAAATCTTTGAATACAATGTTGAAGATTTATACTGAATTTAATTCATATAAATCTCACATTATCTTTTTTAAAAAAAACCTCATCTAAACCCTATCTTCAAATTTAAATCATACATCAATCATTAATTATTGTAATCTCAATTAGATTATTCTTATTTTGAAAATTTCTAAAGATAGTTACTTCATTTACCCCTGCTTCAGCAGCTATTATTTTAGTGGTTGCCTTAGTGAAACCTTCCTTTTGATGAATTCCAAATGTTGCCATTATAATTCTTTCATGAATATAGGTTTATTTCTAATCATATATATTAATATTCAATTTTATTCAGTATTTTTTAACAAGACTAATAAAATATGCCCACTTAAACCGAGATAATTAAAAAAAGTTCAAAAAATTTTTGAGTTAACTGAATACAAATCGGAACAGTTCAAAAAATTTTTGAGTTTACTGAATATGTCCAGAACACATAGAAAAAAATTTAACTAATGCCAAAATACCAATAAACAATCCTGCCCGTTATATTGCATTCAATAAAGGCGGCAATAGCTAAAAGAATGACCACAATGATAGTCAACAGTAAAATATCCTTCAATCTGGTTTTATTCTCTAAAAGAATTCTTTTGAAACTTCTGTTTTTTATCATGTCTATTTCAAGCTTTGTTATGTTGAATGCAACAACCAATGAAATGACGGAAGCGCTATATTCAATGATTCCATGAGGAAGAATTGATAATGCTGCAAATGTAAAATCACTTCCGAATGGACTTCCGATTAGAAAGGCATTATACATAACAGACCATACTGAAATTACTGAAAACAGAAAGCCTCCTGCAATTGCAATGAAGTCGGCAACCATATTATGGTAAAAAAATGCAATGGTGTCCATTTCAGCTATCCCTTCCAAAACAGGTTGGTTATTGGCAACCATATGACTTACAGTTTTAGTGACCATGCCATATTGATCACCTATATTCTGATAGCTGACTGCAGCACCCATAAGGAAAGATGCGGCAAAAAGGAATAAAGCAATTGCAAAAAATTTCTTGTTTCTTTGAAACAAACCCTTTTCATAAAGTTTCATAATAATAATTTAATTTATGCTATTAAAAAAGTTTCTAAAAATTCAAGAGACTCCAAACAAATTTATTATAAATGATTAAGAATATACAAAACTCATTTATTGAAAATGATTTAAGATAGGAAAATTAATACTATTTAAAATTAATGTAATAAAGCAAACATTAAGAATCAGAAGAAAGAAAATATATCATATCAATTAATTCAATCACTGTTGAGGGATAAAAGATGCCACACAGAATCTTAAAGAGGTCAAGCAAATACTGTTTTTCAAATATGATGAATCTGATTATCATATTGGTTTTAATCTCCCTGACAGATGTTTTGAATAATTTAAGTTACATCTATCTGAAAACCCCATATATCTTTATCCTTTCAGCTTTTACTGTGATTCTTACGCTCATTACAACAGGCTATGGATTGGTTGTGACAAGGGATGTGATTGATGGTGGAAAGGAATTGCCTAAAGTCCATATTGGAGATTCCATTGTTTTTGGATTTAAATCAAGCATAACCACCATAATCTTTACAAGCATTCAAATAATAGTTTTGGATTACATAGCAAACTTTTTCCATTTTCCCAAGTTTGAATTGAAAGGGATGTTTTTAGATATTCCAAAAACAATAAACCTATTCATTAACCATGATATAACCCAATCAGCCGTATTTTTCATTCTAAGTGCAATTGTAGTTTATATAACTGTGTTCTTTATGGAAATATCCCTTGCAAGACTGGCAGATGAGGGAAGCCTAAGAAAATCACTGGATATTTTTTATATTAAGGACTGCATTGATGTAATCGGTTGGAGAAAGTATGCCAAGGAATACACCAATATAATCATTGCCATAGTGATCTTGACTTATTTGAAGTATGGGATTGAGTCTTTACACATCATAGATGGAATAGTTAATTTGATTATTGGATTCTTGATTTTCACCATACAATATTTGGGAATCGCATGGATCTATAGGGTGTACAAGAAAAAATCAGCAACCCACCAAAAATAAATAAAAATAAACCGAAATATTACTAAAAATAAATAAAAATAAACCGAAATAGCCCTATAAGATAGTAATCCTGATTATAAATTTACAATAACTTCAAATCACCGGTAATCTTATCTAAAACATCATCTTCATCAGGACCTAATCCTAAAACAGTTACAGTTGATTTTGGCAATTGGGTTCGGCCTGCATCAGTCACCAAATAGTATGCAACACCATTTGCCCTTGCAAGTTCCCTTAAATTATAGAGATCCTGCAATGTAGGTGCCTTCAAGACCACTTTTGCATAGGCCTCATTTTCCCATTTTCTTATCTTTTCCTTGTCGGCCTGCTTATAAGCGCCTATGGCAGCATGACAGCATTGAGCAGCTATCTTCCCTTTTCCCATCTTAATGTCTGTTCTTACAACCATTACCTGCTTCATTTAAATCCCAATAAATTTGATTAAAAAAAAGTGTATTTATTTTTTCTATATTATTCTTTTAAATTCAAAATTATTTAAATTTAACTTTAAAACGAGAAAAAATTATTGCACAAATATGAAAATTAATAAAAGTTAAAAAACACAAAAATTATTATAACTATCTTAAAGAATTAAAATATTTTCTAAAGATTTATTTAGAATATTGAACAGCAGGTTGAAAATTATGTTAATGAATGAACAAGAGAAACTCAATAGAAATCATTATATGATTTTTGGATTAAGTTGGGCAGGTTGGGTCTTTGATTTCTATGATCTGGTCCTATTCACCTTCCTTATAGCTCCAATCCATAGAAGCTTGCATCTTTCCCCAGACATGCTTTCCTTGTGTTTGGGAGTGTCACTCTTTGCAACTGGACTTGGAGGAATAATCTTTGGAGCATTGGGGGACAAGTATGGTCGTAAGAAAGTGCTTCAATGGACAATCATCATATATTCAATAGGCACGTTCCTATGCGCCTTTACATGGTCTTTCTATTCACTGGTACTGTTTAGATTCCTAACAGGATTAGGTGTAGGTGGAGAATGGGCTACCGGCCAGATTTACATCAATGAGACATTCCCAGACAAATTAAGAGCCAAGTATGGTGCTTTCATGCAATCAGGAGCTCCTGTTGGAGTGATATTGGCTTCAATTGTAGGTGGTGTGATAACTCCTATAATCGGATGGAGATATACATTCCTCATATCAATCATTCCTGCAATAATGGTCATTTTAATCAGAAGATACCTTAAGGAATCCGATGTCTGGATACAGAACAAGGACCAATATGTGAACAAGAACATTTTCCAGGAGTTCAAGGAACTGATTTCAAAAGAGCATAGGAAAATATTCCTCATATCCTTGATCCTATGCATATTCGGTATGTCTGCATACTGGTTTACATACTCATGGCTGCCGACATATCTTGCAGATGAAAGGGGATTGGCGCTTATCGGATCAACAATAGGAATCATAATAATCCAATGCGGTGACTTTACAGGGTATACAAGCTTCGGTTATGTGGCTGAAAGACTTGGAAGGCGTCCTGCATTCACCATATACAGTTTCATTATGGCAATAAGCATATCCATGATAACTCTTTGCTGGAATCAGATCAATGCAGTTCCAGATTTGATATTCCTATTCATGTTCCTTACCGGATTCGGTACAGGATTCTTTGGAGGATTCGGAGCATTGTTCTCAGAGTTATTCCCTACAAAGATAAGGAACACAGGTGTTGGAACAGTGTTCAACCTTGCACGGGGAATACAATTCGTCACCCCAGTGATTATAACCATAGTGGCAACTTACTTCGACTTAAGCTATGGAATAGCCATTGCTGCAATATTCGCAATGCTTGTGGGAATCTGGATTTGGACATTCCCTGAAACCAAGGGAACAGTCATCAATGAATTGGATTAAGGAAAAACCATTTCATTTTATGAATGGTTTTTACCTTCTTTTTTTATTTTTTAAATCTTTTTTATCTTTTTTATATTCATCTTATCTTTTTATCTGATTATTCCCATTTTTCATATTTTTCCCATTTTCCCATTTTAACACAAAATTATTATAAACTATTAAAAACAAACTATATTTATTATAAACTATTTTATAAAAACTTTCAAAAAGATTATTCAATTAATCTTAAAAGTCATTTTAAGAATCAAACTTACTAAATTATTTATTATTAGAGGATACGGAGATAAAATGAGTAGAATTTCTATTTTAGACAGGGACAAGTGCCAGCCTAAGAAATGCAATTATGTATGCATGCACTACTGTCCTGGCGTACGTATGGAAGAGGATACAATCATAATTGATGAAAAGAGCAAAAAGCCCCTTATTTCAGAAGAGCTATGTTCCGGATGCGGTATCTGCACAAACAGATGTCCATTTGGTGCAGTCAGTGTTATCAACTTACCTGAAGCTTTAGATGACCCAATTCACAGATATGGCCAAAATGCCTTTGAACTCTTTGGATTGCCAACATTGAAGGACGGAACCGTTCTTGGCCTCCTCGGTCAGAATGGTATAGGAAAATCCACAATCATGAGAATATTGTCTGGAGAGCTTATTCCTAACCTTGGAAACTATGAGGAGGAAGCCAGCTGGGATAAGGTAATTGATTATTATAAGGGTTCAGCACTCCAAAACTATTTTAAACTGCTTCAAGCAGGTGAAATCAAAACAATCCACAAGCCACAAATGGTGGACCAGCTTTCCAAAGTTGTTAAGGGAAACGTGAAGACCTTGCTTTCCAATGTGGATGAAAGGAACAAGCTTGATGAAATAGTGGATGACTTGGACCTCAAGAACGTATTGGAACGTGACATGCAGAACCTAAGTGGAGGAGAGCTTCAAAGGGTTGCAATTGCAGCTACAGTTCTTCGTGAAGGTGACTTCTACTACTTCGACGAACCGACATCATGGCTTGACGTTCGTCAAAGGTTGAATGCAGTAAAAGTAATCAGATCCCTTGCAGAGGCAGGAAAATCAGTGCTAGTGATTGAGCACGACTTGGCTACATTGGATGCTATGAGTGACAATGTCCATCTGTTATATGGTGAGCCTGGAGGATACGGTGTAGTATCTGGTAATAAAGGTGTGAGAGTAGGAATCAACGCTTACATCAACGGTTTCCTTCAAGAGGAAAACGTAAGAATCAGAAAGCAGCCTATTGAATTCACCATCCGTCCTCCAACACCTGAAGACGATGGTGAGGTATTGAGCGAATACAGCGACCTCAAGAAGGAATATGACGGATTCACTTTGGAAGCTGAAGCAGGTAAGATCTATCATGATGAAATAGTCACTGCATTCGGTTCAAACGGTATCGGTAAGACCACATTCGCAAAGATATTGGCTGGAGTCGAAAAGGCAACTGAAGGAGACATCATAGAAAAGGTGGACATTGCATATAAGCCACAATACATTGAATCTGACTTTGATGGAACTGCACAGGAATTCCTATTTGCAAATGCCCCTACATATGGATCCAACATATTCAACAGTGAAATCGGAAGACCTCTTGCGCTTGACAACTTGCTTGACAAAAAGGTCAAGAAATTAAGTGGTGGGGAACTTCAAAGACTTGCACTTGCTGTTACATTGTCACAAGAGGCTGACATCTATCTTTTCGACGAACCTACCGCATTCCTGGATGTTGAACAAAGGCTGATTGCAGCAAGAGTGATTAGAAAGATAATCGAAAGCAGAAATGCGGCATCTCTGATTGTAGACCACGATATAGTTTTCATCGACTACATTTCAGACAGGGCAATGGTATTCAGCGGAGAGCCTGGACTCAACGGTAAGGCTTCAAAGCCAGCAGATCTAAGAACAAGCATGAACCAGTTCTTGGGAGACCTGGACATCACCTTTAGAAGAGATAAGGAAACCAAACGTCCAAGAGTGAACAAATATGACTCTTACCTTGACAGAGAACAGAAAGAGCAAGGCGAGTATTACTACCTTAAAGACTAATAAACTTCAAAACAAAACAAATAAAATAATTATTAAAAATGAATTTCATTAACTGACCATATGGTGATTTTTTGAACCCTATTGTTTCCATAGAAAATATATATAAAAAATTTGGGAAGAATGATGTATTAAATGGAGTTACAATCAACATTCCTAAAGGTTCAATTTGCGGTCTTGTTGGACCCAATGGAGCTGGAAAAACAACACTGCTAAGAATCATCACATCTCTTCAAAAAGCAGATTCCGGCCAAGTTAATATTAATTCTTGTGTCTTTAGCGCCTTGATTGAAGAACCCGCCTTATTCTATGAATTGAATGCAAGCCAAAACATTACTCAGCAACTGATTTTATATGGACTTGAGGATGAATGCAATCCAAAGGATTTCTTGGAATATGTCGGACTTGAAGACACCAAAAATAAAAAAGTGAAGCATTTTTCACTAGGAATGAAACAAAAGCTTGCGATTGCAATGATGGTTGTTGGAAATCCTGATCTGATTATTTTAGACGAACCAATGAATGGTTTGGACCCTCAGGGAATCATTAGTCTGAGAAACTTGATTTTAAGATTAAATAAGGAAGGTGTGACTTTTTTAATTTCAAGCCATCTGCTTTATGAACTAGAGAAAATAGCTACTGATTTTATTTTTATTAACAATGGAGAAATCATATCTCAAATGACAAGCGAAGAATTCTCAAATGCAAATAAAGGATATGTCCAATTGGAGGTTAATGATACAGATACATTTAAAAAAGCAATGAATGAATTGAAGATTCCATATGTTGAAGCAGAAAATTCTAAGATGAATATCTTTTCCAATTATACAATTACTGATTTGATTATCAAACTCAATAGCTATGGATGTATAGTTACAAAATGCTTTAATGTTGAAAATAGTTTAGAAGAATTTTTCATAAGGTTGGTCGATGACAATGACAAATAGAATTCTTAAGGCTGAATTGTACAAAATTTTTCATGAAAAATGGCTGCTCTTAGCTTGCTTTTTTATGATCATATTCTCAATCGGATTTATTCTAATGCAGAAGACAGCGATGTCATATACTGTTGGAATAAACAGGGTTGTCTTTTTGCCAATGGTAATGTATGGAATTGTAATTTCCGTATTAATCAGTGTTTTTGTATCTGAAGAATATGATGACGGATTCATTAAAAACAAGGTCATCGCCAATAATAATCGTAGGGAAATATATCTTACAGGCTTGCTATCAAACATGATCGCATCATTGATAGTTTATCTTATAACTGCTTTATTCACCTTGATTGTTTCATATTTCCTATTTTCAATAAATATCTCCATTTGGGATTATGTTTCATTTTTCATATTCGGTATTTTCATAATGCTTGTGTTTGTGGGAATATTCTATTTGGTCTCAATTGTTGTGGGGAAAAAATCCAAGGCCCTCGTCATAAATATGGGATTGGCATTCATAATGTTGATTGCGGCTTTAATCATGAATGGAATGTTAATGACAGATAACAATTTCCTTATGCAAATCATATATAATTTAAATCCATATGGACAAACAGCACAATTGACTTCAATGGAATGTTTAGATATGAAGGAATCTATAAAAATTGATGCATTCCTCTTTATCATACTCTCAGTATTAGGAATAAAATATTTTAATAAAAAAGATA
>JAUNXF010000004.1 GCA_030539935.1 Methanobrevibacter sp. | reverse complement strand
TTTATGATATTTGAGTTTATGATAGTTAATTTTCCATTGTTGCTGTAGATTGCTCCACCATTGTAGCTTGCATAAGAGTCTTTAATTGTACAATTGATTAATGTCAATTCTCCGCCATCGTTATAAATGGCTCCTCCAATTCCAGTTTCATCACTGATAATGTTTCCATTTATTAAAGTCAATCCAATCAGTGTTAATTTTGCATTGGAATCCATTACAAATATTCTAAAGATGTTCTTTCCATCGATGACTGTTTTATCTTTCACTCCTTCAATAGTTAATGTTTTATCGATGTTGATGTTGAATTCATCAAATGTTCCTTCAGATATGTGGATTGTTGATCCATCTTCACTATTGTCGATTCCTTGTTTAATTGTTTTAAATGGATTTTTTTCACTTCCATCAGCAAGTAAGTCATCACCATCAGCAGAAACATAAATTGTAGTTGGTTCTACATCTCTTATTTGATTTTGAGGTGTTTCATCTAAGATGGTGTCCTCATCCTCATATGTGTGTGACAGTTCTCCATTGAAATTTTCAATATTTGTATCCTCTTCTTCTTGTTCGATATTATTAATTATATTATCATACTTATTTTGATTTATATTATTATCTGATAATTCTACTGCATTTATAGAACCTATAAGACAAAATATTGATAAAATAACTAAAAATAAAATCAAACTATTTTTTATTTTATTTTTTTCACTAATATTTTAGCCCCCATTTAATAGATTTTTTATCAAATATAAATTATATTCATTTCGTAATATAATTTTATTATAAAATTTACTCATTATATATTTTTCTTTAAATTCCCTAAGAGGTTTAGTTTTTATGTGGGGATTTTTAGTTTAATTTAGTTTAGATATTTTGCTTTAGCTTACTTTTTTAGATTTTTAAAAATATTAGTTTTCAAATGCTATCGCAAGTTAAAATTATTATAAAAATAAAATATTTATTACTTAATTATTGAGGAATATTTTTAATGAAATTTTGTTCTAATGGTTCCGAAATAATTAGATAACATATGTTAATAAAAATCATTAAATATTGGGAAGTCTAAAATAATATTGTACTAATTTTAGAAAAAAAATTTTTAAATTTTATAATATTTTTAGATAAATTTTTTCTAAATTTAAATCGATAAATATTATTTAATTCATTAATAAGATATTAAATAGCATTATTTTTTTTAAAATAATTCTATTGGATCTTATTTTATTTATTAGATTGATTTAGCAGTGGCACTAAATTAATTATTTATTATTAACAGTTAAAAACATAAAAGATAAGGGTTGTATTTGTTTGAGTGCGAAAAAAGATTTATTAGCAGTGGGACACACTGCATTAGATTATATCATTACAGTTGATGAGTTTCCTAAGGCCAATCATTCAGCACCTATGAAAACCATGAAGAACTTGAATGGTGGTGCTGCAGCAAATGTTGCAATGATTGGTGCAACTTTAGGAATGAAAACCGGTTTGGTATCTGCTGTAGGCTGTGAATTTATTGATTCTCATTACCATAAGAATATGCAGAAGTTAGGTGTTGACACTGAAGCTTTGATAATATCCGAAGAGGAGAATACACCAACTGCATTTGTAATGACCAATAATAATCAGGATCAAATCAGCTATTTCTACTGGGGTGCTGGAAAGGAGTTTCATGACAGTGATGTTCCAAGAGAAAAGATAAAGGAATTTAAGGCGGTTCATTTGGCAACTGGTGATCCTCACTTTAATTGTAAGACAGGTATCGTTGCTAAAGAAGAGGAAAGATTAGTTTCTTTTGATCCGGGACAAGACTTAGGTATGTATAGTCCTAAGAAACTAAAGGAAGTTATCTCAAATGTCAATATATTATTTGGAAACCATCATGAAATCAAGCGCATTCAAGATTCAATGAATGTTGATATTAATGGTTTGATGGATTTGGGTCCGGAAATTGTTTTAATGACTTGTGGTTCTAAAGGCAGTATCATCTATAGTCCTGATGAAGGCAAGATAGAGGTTGAATCCATTTACAGACCTGCTGTAGACCCTACAGGTGCAGGAGATTCCTATAAGGCAGGATTCGTATCCAGACTCATTTATGGCGCTTCATTGGAAGAGGCTGCTAAATTCGCTTCATCTGTTTCATCATTTGTTGTTGAAAAGCAAGGATGCCAAACCAATATGCCTACCTTTGATGAAGCATACAATAGAATGGTTGATTTTTATAAATAGTTGTTTCATTCAACTATTTTACTATTTTTCTTGCTTTTTATAAAATGGTTGTTTCATTCAACTATTTTACTATTTTTCTTGCTATTTTTTTAGATTTTTTCACTCTCTTTTTTTCATATTTTTTTTATTATTATAGCTATTTTTAAAAACACTTAATATTTTATAAAATGTATTTGATATATATCAAAACTATTTGATAAAAAAGGATTTAGAATGCTTTATTTCGGAAATAAAGCCCTAATAAAATAGATATATTTATATAGATTGATTACATTAAATAAAATTATAAAATCAAATCAAATAGAATTAAGATAAACTTTACTTTAATAAAATATATTTGAATTTAAATTAAGCGATTCCTCAACATGATTTAAATGAAATAAATGATTCTAAGAAATATTGATTTTATAATAATCTAGCATAATCAAAAAATTTAATGGGGAGAAAGAATGACTCAAATTAGTGATGCAAAAAAAGGCATATTAACAGAAGAAATGAAGCATGTGGCTAAGATTGAAGGTGTTAGCGAAGATTTTATCTTAAGGTCCGTTGCAAATGGTACCATTGTAATTCCATCCAATGTACACAGAGACATTGAAGCATCAGGTATTGGTGCAGGACTTAGAACAAAAGTCAATGCAACTGTAGGAACCTCTACAGACATTGTAAACTTTGATGAAGAGGTATTGAAGGCACAAATTGCAATTGACAATGGTGCTGACTGCTTGATGGAATTGAGTATTGGCGGAGACTTGGATGTAATAAGAAGAAGAGTTTTGGATATGTCTCCATTGCCAGTAGGTTCCGTACCAGTTTACCAAGCAGCTATTGAAAGCATTAGGGAACATGGCTCTGTAATCTATATGGATGAGGATGACTTGTTCGGAGCTATTGAAAAGCAAGCAAAAGATGGTATTGACTTTATGGCTGTTCACAGCAGTATCAACATTGAAACATTAACAAGACTTAAAAGGCAAGGCCGTGTAACTGGACTTGTATCCCGTGGAGGATCATTCATGTCTGGTTGGATTGTTGAAAACGAAAGGGAAAATCCATTATACTCCAACTTTGATTATGTATTGGAAATTGCAAAGGAACATGATGTTGTTCTTTCCCTTGCAAACGGTATGAGGGCAGGTTCCATTGCAGATTCAACTGACAGGGCTCAAATCCAAGAATTGATTATCTTGGGAGAACTCATTGACAGATCCCGTGATGCAGGTGTGCAATGTATGATTGAAGGTCCAGGCCACATTCCTATCAATGAGATTCCAACCAATGTTATGATTCAAAAGAAAATGTGTTCCAATGCTCCTTTCTATATGTTAGGACCTATTGTATGTGATGTGGCTCCAGGTTACGACCACATTGTATCTGCAATCGGTGCAGCTTCATCTGCAAAGGCTGGAGCAGACTTCATCTGTTATGTAACTCCTGCAGAACACTTGGCTCTTCCATCTCCTGAAGATGTAAAGGAAGGAGTCATTGCAACCAGAATCGGCGCTTACGCAGGTGACTTGGCAAGCGGCCAAATAGACGGTTCACAAGACTTGGCTATGGCTGAAGCAAGAAAAAGATTGGATTGGGAAGCCCAATATGAATGTGCAATGTTCCCTGAAGCTGCACGTGCAAAAAGGGATGAAAGGCCTCCTGAAGAAGAGGACACATGTACAATGTGCGGTAACTATTGTGCTGTAAAAATAGTAAATCAATGGTTGGACCAATCTGATTCTGAATTGATAAAATAGATGGATACATCTATTTTTCTTTTTTTTATTTTTTCTATTTTTAAAATATTTCTTTTTTTATTTTTTCTATTTTTCAATTATTTCTTATTTTTTTTATCTTGTTTTCCAAGGTTTCATTGGTATGAACCCTTGTTCCCCTATTTTAGTTTGTCCATCAAAGAGCAGATATTCAATCAAATTATATATGTCCTCTTTTGCATCATTGCACTGGACTAAGCTTATTACGTGACGGGTCTCATTTTTCAATATTTCATTTCCATTGAAGTAGCTTGCATTTAAGAAGGTATAATAATCTTCAGAGTTTTTAACAATCTTGAATGCATCGAATTGTGACTTGACTTCCCTTTCAATAGTGAAATTAATATTTTCCTCCTTTAATGTGCTCCATGCCAACCTTTGGGCACTTCCTTTGACTCCAATGAATTTCAATCCTTCCAGATCTCCAATCTTTTCAACTGTTTTTCCGTGATTTGGAGAGATTAAGACTAGGTGGTCGTATGCAATGGCTGTAAAGTTCAAGTCGTTTTCAAAAGCAAGCAACGGATCATCCAATGCCAATATATCCACTAAATCCTGTTTTGCAAGTTCATATGCACTTTCATCGTCACTGCTGTATATCAATGTCTTAAAAGGCAGGTCATAGCTGATGGCTTGGAGAAGGCCTGTTATGATATGCCCTCCAGCTATTATGATTTCTTCCCTATCCTCTAACCTGTTTTTGTATTTGTAATAGAGTTCCAAAAGTTCATATCCCTTTTCGCTTAATTCAGAACCTGATCCTACTGTAACCACCAGCTTTTCTCCAATCTTGTCCTCTGCATTTTTAATTCTTCTATTAAGTACAGAATGGGAGACCTTCAGTTCCTTTGCGGTTTTTCGCTGAGAATATGTTTTTGACAATGATTCCAAAGTTTCAAAGAATTTATGATTGAAGGAATTTCCGTCTATTTCAATCCCAATCTCAGGTTTGATATTCTGTTCATCGATGATTGCATCATCATGATTTTCATTTTCACGATTTGGCATTAAATCACTCTTCCATGCCTTGCTTTAAAGCTATTTAAAAATTTTCTAATTTTATTTCCATTGATTGTATATTTATCTTAGATTTTTATAATATTTTGCTATTTTTACATTTATTTTCCATCACTAATTAATTTTAAATATATCAAAATATATAATATTATTATCTAATTTCAAAATATTTATAGATGAAATTTTGTTTTTATATTATTTTTTCAGTGTTTTAATAATTATTGAAATTATGTATCAATATTTTAGGTAGAGATTTAAATGGAGTTTATGATATCAGCAATTGAGGCAATTTTAGATAATATTCGTGACGCAGAAGAATATTTGGTTGAAGAGGATATAGCTAAGTTTATTGAGATCATCACTACTGCAGACAATATTTTTGTTACTGGTGCAGGCAGATCAGGACTTGCAGCCAAGGCATTTGCAATGAGATTGATGCACTTGGGCTTAAGTTCATATGTTGTAGGTGAAACCATTTCTCCAGCTATCAATGCAGGAGATTGCATTTTGGCAATTTCAGGTTCTGGAGAAACCAATACCATTGTAACTGCTGCTAAGATTTCAAAAAAGAGAGGGGCAAAAGTTTTGGCATTAACCTCTTATCCTGAAAGCAGCTTAGGCCAAATAGCTGATGGAATCATTCATGTAAAAGGTAGAACAAAAGTTGAAGTTGATGATGAAAACTACCTTAAGAGACAGATTAAAGGAAATTATACATCTTTGACTCCTCTTGGAACAGCATTTGAATTAACTTCCTTGGTTTTCCTTGACGGATTGGTTTCTGAATTGATGGAAACCATGGGAAAAACCGAAGAGGACTTAAAGAATAGGCATACTGTTTTAGAATAAATGAATATTTATATTCTTTTAACTTTTTTTTAATTAATCTTTATTTACTTTTTTCTTAACTTTTTTCTTTATTTTCACTATTAAAGTGTTATAAACTTTTATTACATTCGATTTATTTTCTTAATTCTTTTTTAGCTATTTTTTATATCGTTATAAACTATTTTTCTTAATCGTTTAAGCTTTAATTTACTTATTTTATTCAATTTAATTGTTTTTTAAAATATTTAGAAAATTATTTATATAATTGATATGAAAAATATTTTATGTCAATATATAATTTTAAGGTAATAATATGGAAAAGAAAACTAAAATAATATTGCTTGTTTTAATTGCCTTAATCGCTTGTGGGTTAGCAGTCAGTTTATTTGCTTCTCCATCTTCCATTGGCTCATCAGGTAATCAAACCATAACTGATATGGCAAATAGGACAGTAAATATTACAAGTGATGTTGATCGTGTTGTTGCTACAAGCCCTCCAATGACTACAATCATGTATATGTTGGCTCCTGAAAAGTTAGTTGGTGTTAACTTCCAGTGGACTGATGAAGAGCTTAGATATGTTCCTAATCAATATAAGGAGAAGTTTCCGGTTGTTGGCGGATGGTTTGGAAGTCAGGATGGTAATTATGAAGAGTTTATAGCATCAGAACCCGATTTGGTTGTTGAAGGGATTGATGAAGGAATGGGGGTTGATTTGTCTGTTGTTGCAGAAAGGCAGGAAAAATTTGGGTCTCTTCCGGTTGTTGCTGTCACTGACAATACCAATGTTACAAGAATAGACAATACAATTGAATTTTTAGGCAAGCTTTTACAGTCAGAAGATAAGGCGAATCAGCTAATCAATTTCAATGATAAATATTTGGATGAAGTTCAATCTACTGCAAGCACTATTCCAGAATCTGAGAGGAAAACTGTTTATTATGCCTCTGGTGAAGATGGGCTGTCAACTTATGCAAGCGGAGCTTCCCATGGTCAATTGATTTCATTGGTTGGAGGCAAAAACGTAGCAGATACAGAAATTCAAGACAGTGGCAGTGAATTGTCTGTTTCAATTGAACAGATAATGAAATGGAATCCTGATGTAATAATAGCTACTGATGAAGACTTTTACAATAAGGTCTACACTGATTCAAAATGGGCCAATGTAAAGGCAGTTAAAGACCATCAAGTTTATATTTCTCCACAGTCTCCATTCAAATGGTTTGACAGGCCTCCCGGTGCGAATATAATCATTGGTGTTCCTTGGACCGCTAAGGTCATTTATCCGGACAAATATTCCAATATCAATATGGTGGATGCCACTAAAGAGTTCTACAGCAATTTCTATCATTATGATTTAAGTGATGATGAAGCCAGGGATATATTGACTTCTTCTGGTTTAAAAGAATCAGATTTATGAAAATTGGATGAGATATCTTTTCTCATTCTCTAATTTTATTAGTATAATTTTAAGGGTTTGTATTGATGAGTGAAAATTCTTCTTTGAATATTGACAATTTAGTTATCTATCTGCTGTTGATTGCGCTTCCAATATTTTTATTCTTTGTGTCTTTTATGCTAGGCAGGTATCCGGTAGCTCCAATAGATGTAATAAAGACTATTCTTAGTCCTATTTTTCCATCTTTGGCTGTATCTCCTGAGATAGATTCGATAGTTTTTACCATTCGATTGCCTCGTATAATAGCAGCATTGCTTGTTGGTGCATGCCTGTCTCTTGCTGGCGCTTCATTTCAGGGAATATTTAAAAACCCTCTTGTATCCCCTGATCTATTGGGGGTATCCGCAGGTGCAGGATTCGGTGCAGCCATTGCAATATTGGCAAATGCTGGAAATGCATTCATTCAATTGTCTGCATTTATTTTTGGAATAATATCAGTGTCAATTACTTATGTGATATCTAAATCTTATAAGGCTGGAGGAATCCTTCTTCTCGTACTTTCAGGTACTGCGGTTTCTGCATTTTTCAATGCATTGATTTCAGGTGCTAAGTTCATGGCAGACCCTTATGATAAGTTGCCTCAGATTACCTATTGGCTTATGGGCAGTCTATCTGCAGTCAATTTTAATAAATTGTCCATGATTATAATGCCTTTGCTTATTGGAGTGACTGTAATAATGATTTTAAGATGGCATTTGAATGTCTTGTCAATGGGTGATGAGGAAGCCCAATCATTGGGTCTAGACCCTGGAAAACTAAGGTTGATTGTTATTGTGGCCTGTACCTTAATAACTTCCGCTGCAGTTTCAATCAGTGGAATAATTGGCTGGATTGGTCTCGTTGTGCCACACATGACCCGTATTATCGTGGGTCCTGACCATAAGATACTTCTTCCTGCTTCATTAAGCATAGGTGCAAGCTTCCTATTGCTGATTGACAATATTTCAAGAACTTTCATTTCAATTGAGATTCCAATCGGTATTTTAACAGCAGTAATTGGGGTGCCGATATTCCTTTACTTGCTTAGAAGAGGTTATTCTGAATGGAATTAAATCGTTTTCATTAAAATATATTTCAAAAGTGTGGTTTTTATTTGGATTCAGGTGTTTTTATGACAAAATTAGTTGAAGTCAAGGATGTTTCATTTTCCTATGAGAAGGACTCTCCAATAGTTTTTGAAAACATTAGCTTTTCAATTGAAAAGGGAGATGTATTATGCATTTTAGGTCCAAATGGAACTGGAAAGACTACATTGATAAAGACATTGAATGGTCTTCATAAGGTTAATTCAGGAACGGTACTATTGAATGGCGAGAATATCAGCAAACTGTCATTTAATGATATCGCCAAGATTGTTGGCTATATTCCACAAGGTCATGTTCCATCTTTCCCATTCAGTGTATTTGATGTTGTTTTAATGGGAAGGTCCCCTTATATCAATATAACTTCAGCTCCTAGGGATGTAGATAAGGAAATAGCTTTCAATGCCCTTAAAACTCTTGGTATTGAAGATTTGAAGGATAAAAGCTATACCAATTTAAGCGGTGGAGAAAGGCAACTTGTATTCCTTGCAAGAGTATTGGCTCAAGAGCCTGACTTGCTTATACTGGATGAGCCTACAAATCACTTGGATTTCGGAAACCAAATCAAGCTTCTTGAAATCATTGAACAGTTGTCAGAGCTTGGTCTTGCTGTCATCATGTCCTCTCATTATCCTGATCATGCATTCCTTGCAGCAACTAAGGTGGCCATAATGAAAGACAAGTCATTCATTGACTTCGGTTCTCCTGAGGATGTTTTAACTGAAGAGAACTTAAGGAAAGCTTATGGAATTGATGTAAAGCTCATTGAATTGGAGGGAAACAGAAAGATATGTGTTCCTCAAAGGACCAATCTGGAATTGGTGATGAGCAATTATTCAAAGAAATATTCAAAAGATTAAATGAAATAAAAGTTTTTAAAAAATTTTATCTATTAATTTAATTAGATTATTATTAAGTTTATGAAATTATTAACATAAAATAAGTATCTTAAAATAAAAAGGTGTAAAAAATGGTAAGTGTTGAAGATTATGAAGAGCAATTGGCAAAGGCTAAGGAATTCCACGGAGAAGTCTGTGGAGGAATAGCTATTGGTACCAAGCTTGCAATGTATGGTATGGAATTGATGGGTTTTGAATTGAACAAGCGTCATAAGAACCTCATTGTCTTTTTGGAAATCGACAGATGCATGGCTGATGCAGTTCAATCTGTTACCAAATGTACCATGGGAAAAAGATCCCTCAAGCAAATGTACTACGGCAAGTTTGCAGTGACCTTCTACAATATGGACACTGGTGAAGCAATCAGGGTTTCCGATGCTGATGCAAACAAGCAGGAAAAGCTTAGGGAAACCCGAGATGAAATGATTGAAAGATTCAAGCGCACTCCTGCTGAAGAGCTGTTCAATGTGGAAAAGGTTCATGTTGAATTGAAGCCTTCTCAAATGCCGGGCAAGCCACATACAAGCACATTCTGTTCAGTCTGTGGTGAAAAGATTACTGATGGCCGTCACTTGAATCGTGGCGGAAAGCCAGTATGCATACCTTGTGCTGAAGGGGCATATTATGAGATAATTGATGAAGAATAATTCATTATTTTCATGAAATCAGTTTAGTTTTTTCAAAAGAAAATTCTTTTAATTAAATTAAATATTCGATTGATAATTTGATAAGTTTACTATTCATGTATTATTTTAAACGGTGATTATTTATGGGAAATAAAACAGGACTCTTGCCTGCAAATGGGCATCGCATTCAAGGTAGGTCAAGCGAGTCATTTTTAAATGCCCATGACATTATTATGGAATTGGGCCTTAAAGGCAATGAAGTATTTATGGATGCCGGATGCGGTGATGGGCATGCGGCACTTGAAGCGGTTGAAATATTGGATGATGATGCAATCATCTATGCTGTTGATATTTTTGAACCTTCAATTGAAGACCTTCAAAAGGCTGCAGATGAAAAGGGATATGAAAACTTGATTCCTATATGTGCAGACATCCCCGATCACATTGATTTGGAAGATGATGTGGTTGACATTGTTCTTCTAATAAATGTATGGCATGGATTCAAGGCAACCAGAAGAATGGATGAAGCCATTGAAGAGCTCAAACGAATTCTAAAACCTGGGGGCAAGATTGCTATCATGGATTATAAAAAGCAAGAAGCAAAACATGGTCCTCCTATAACTGTAAGAAGCTCTCCTGAAGACTTGGAAGAGGTCTTTAAGGAACATGGAATGGAACTATTCTCCTTAAATCCAGACTGCGGTGAAGACATTCCTCAAGGGAAATCCCATTATTTGATTATTTTCGAAAAATAGTTAATTTTTAGCTATTTTTCTTTTTATTTTTTTCATTTCATTATTCCTATTTTTTTAATTTTTTATAATTTTTTCATCTCTCATTTCAGTCTTTCTAATTTTTTTATAATTTCGTTATGAAAAATATTATATATTGTAAAATAATAAAGATTATATTATTGATATTATTGAATTTAATTTGATTTAAATTCGAATAATCGATTTGTAGGGAGGTGTATAAATAAAAGATAAAGTTAAATGGATATCATTTAGCTTATTATTAATTATTCTGATTACGATTCCTTCAATTAGTGCAGAAAGTATGGATGGCAATATTCTTAATGAGGATTTAACTAATGGGGATGATTTAGATCTGGCTTCTGAAGAATTAGATTTTATCTCTAATTGTGATATTGGTGAGAATGAGAATCTAATTTCTAGTACTGGTTTAAGTGAAAAAAGTCCTATTTCTAATCAAAATCCAGATACATCCTCTCAAGAATTGATTAATCGGATAGGAACTGCAAATGATGGAGATACAATCCTAATTGAACCAGGCACATATAAGTTGCATGGAATCAATATCACTAAAAACATTTCTCTACAGGGGAATGGCAATCCACGTGAGGTCATTATAGACGGTGAAGAATTGTCAACCATATTTTTCATTCAAGACATAGGTGTAACTGCCAAATTTAACAATTTAACCTTCATCAATGGTAAAACAGATAATTTTGGCGGAGGAATCTGCATAGAAACTGGAAATGCTTATGTAGATAATTGTATTTTCATAAATAACACTGCATTAAGCGTAACCAATGGAGGAGCTATTTCAAATTATGGTAATGAAACTGATAGAAGCTATTTATTTGTAAACAATTCCTTATTCATAGGCAATCATGCAGACCATGATGGGGGAGCTGTAACCACTTGCTATGCAAGTTCAGATATATATAATTCCGTTTTCATCAATAACTCTGCCCATCGTGACGGCGGCGCAATTCGTGTAAGCGTTTTTGGATATGGTAATGTAAAAGATTGTATTTTTATGTATAATCATGCAGATGAGTGGGCTGGCGCCTATTACAGTTGGGCTGGAAACTCTAGTCTTGATAGATGCATTTTCATCAACAATACTGCAGGAACCAATGGTGGAGCAATAATGGTTTCCGGAAGCCTCAACCTCACAAATTCGATTATTGTAAATAATACAGCTGATGAAACTGGTGGTTCATTCTATATACAACAGCCAATGTTCAATGCAACAACTGTCATAAATGTCCATGACAATATCATTACAAACAATTCCTCTCCTTTAGGACAGGAAGTATTTGTCAAATGGCCAGATGCAAAATATCTCTTCCCTAAGTTCAATGATAATGATTGGGGAGACGAAGATCCTACCGATTCTTCCATTATAGATCCAAATAATGTTTCCAAGAGGATTAAGCCAACTAGCACTAAGAATAAAATGGGATTGTTTGACCTTCTGGATTTTTCATTGCTAGAGAGGTACTCTGATATTTTGGAGGACTATTACGGCAGAGATTATGATGAGCATTTTGAACGCTTCAATTCAGATGATGGTGGATTGAAATTCGATGACAATAAGACTGCTGCAGAGGATTCAAATGGAAAATCAGATAATGGGGAATCTTCCTCTTCATTGAACAATCAATCAGATGTGGCATCAAGCAATCCGTTGAACAATCAATCAAAAACTAAGAATAACATATCTGCTGGTGTCAAATCAGATAATGTCAATTCCACTTATGTTAGTGAGAATTCCAATAATAGGAAAATGGTTGAATTATTTGAAGACGATCCTATCAGCCAAAAGTCTTTTGACATTCGATATATTCTAGCTTTAACCATTGTTTTGCTAGTCTTTTTTGTCGGATTATTAAGAAAAAGGGATAGGTCAAATTAATTTATTTTTTTTTATTTTTTTTTAGTCTTATGACTAAATTTTTTCTATTTTTATTTATTTTATTATTTATTTTAAAAAGAGTTATTTTATTATTCTAAAACTTATAAAAAAATAAAAAATAAAAAATAATAAATATTTTTTATTTAAATTTCAAAAGGGTTTTATTCTTTTTAAACTGGAATCTCGCTTTCAGGAACGTTGTATGTGTAGACAACAGTGTAAATCCTATCAACAATATTAATTAAAGATCCTACAGAGATTTCAATTTTATTATCAGAATCTGAAAATTGATTCTTTTCAAAGCTGAAGTTTCCAGTTCCATTAATTACATTGAAATGAACTTCAGTTTCTTTATCAGTGCCCCTATTTAATGTGGCATATATATCAAAGCTAGCAAGGCTAGTGGCCAATTCTCCATCTTTATAGAAGCTGATTTTATATGTTCCCGGATTAAGCATTTCTATATTGGTGAAATTAATCACTTCCGCTTTAATTCTTGGGCACATGGTTCCAACACCTACAATTCCAGTATCATAATCCCATGTTCTAAGACTGTTGACGCCATACCAGTTAGGTCCAATCTTAAGCCTTAGGCTTTCGTCCTCTGCACCAGGGCCGTAGATTCCAAATGGATTTGCACTCATTTCACCAAGAATCATCATGCTTGGCCCTTCTGCATTTCTGTAGATTGCATTATCTGTTACAATAGGTTCTATTGCATTTTCAGCCAAATCATAAGGTGCATTGAATCTTATTCCTTCAAGTGAGTTGTCTGCAATCAGATTGCTTGTAATCACTATTCCAGTACTGTTGTTTGAGTCGATGGAGATTCCCAAATAATTGTTGCTGATATTGTTATCCTTGATTGTGACATTCACTGCAGAATTGTTAAGGAAAATTCCATATCCTCTAGGGCCTTCCGGTTCATCCATTATATACCATCCGATGTTGTCAATGATTTGATTGTTTCTGATTAGAGTATTGCTTGTTTCAAATCCGTATTTGATTCCATAGTTGTTTAAACTTATTTCATTGTCTTCTATGGATAAGTTATTGGAGTATTCATTGTATAATCCGCTTTCAAATGATTTGATTGTGTTTTTGCTGATTAGGATATTTTCACAGTTCAATACCCTTATTCCAGTTCCAGGCATAAGAGTGCTTCCATTATTGTAATCATTGATTTTGGATTGGTTTAATGAATTGATAATGGTATTGTTGAATACATTCACATCTTTGGAATTGTTGATTGCAATTCCATCGGATTCCTTAGGATTGATGATGAGGCTTGAAACATTGACATTGTCTGCATTTATGCTAATTACCGGACTGTTTGGCGCTCCATTGAGTACTGTTCCAATCTCAGACTTGATGTTTAATGATTTATCAATATTTAATTTGACGTTATTGTATGCATCTCCTAGGAATTCGATTGTATCCTCATCATTTGAACTGTCAATGATCTTTTGGATTTCACTGTTTGGAAGGTTTTTATCAACGAATTTTGTATTTGTAGCATCCTTAATGGTTATGGTATTAGTTACGCTGATTGCCTTATTGAGAGTGTTTCCCAAGAACTTGCTGATGACTTGGTAAGTTCCAGGATTTTCCATATTGACAATGAATTTTGCCATTCCGTTTGCATCTGTAAGGGCAGTGTAGTTTCTGGAATCAAATTCAAAGCTTATCTTTTCACCAGATAGTTTCTTGCCGGCATAATCGCTTAGGTAAACAGAATATTCCTCTTCTGTATTCTTTGAGTATGTTCTGTTGTAAGATAGGATTTTATGGCTTCCCCTTGTCACTGTAATGTTGTTTGTTTTTGTCATTGCCTTGTATTGGTTTGTCTTAGGGGAGCTTATCTTTAGGGCATAGGCCTTGTCTCCGGTCAAGTTGATTTTTAATCTTGCAATTCCCTTGCTGTTTGTCTTAATAGTGTAAGTCTTTTTGTTAAGGGTGAATTTGACAGCCTTATTTGGAATTGCCTTATTGTTTTCATCCTTTAAGGTAATGTTGTAATAGCCGCTTGCCTTAGGGGTGAATTTCTTGTTTGAACTGACTATTTTCTGTTTCAAGCTGGTAATCACAATTTTATTCGCTTTGGATTTTGCAATATACTGTTTTGTTTTTGGAGACTTTATGGTGACCTTATATGTTCCTTTCTTGGAATAATTGATCTTTATCTTGACTATTCCTTTGCTGTTTGTTTTCTTTGAATAGGTTTTTGTCCCGATTTTTACAGTGATTTTCTTATTGGCTATTGCAATATTGTTCTGGTCCTTTAAGCTAATGCTGTAGTAATTCACTGATTTTGGAGCATATCTTACATTTGAACTTGAAATCTTCTGTTTTAAGGCCTTGATTGTAATGTAGTTTGTCTTTGTCATGGCCCTGTATTTCTTTGTGGCTGCAGATTTTATGCTGATCTTATATTTCTTTTTCACTGATAATTTGATCTTTACCTTAGCTATTCCTTTGCTGTTTGTCTTTACAGAGTATGTCTTTCTGTTGATTGTGAATTTGACATACTTGTTTGCAATTGCCTTATTGTTTTCATCCTTCAGGGTGATGCTGTAGTAGCTTGCCTTATTCGGTGCAAATGCCTTGTTTGAACTGACTATTTTCTGGCCGGTCTTTTTGACTACAATGCTTGCCTTTGCACTTGTTTTGTTGTACTCGTCATCTCCATTGAAGATTAGTGAAATTGTGTATGTCTTTTCACTTGCCAATTTTATTGGAAGGCTTACTTTTCCTTTTGAATCGCTGGTTCTTGTTAAGGTGTTTCCATTCAAGCTGATCTTTATTGTCTTTCCAGCTAAGGGATTTCCGTATTCATCCTTCAATGTAGCTGTGAATGTCGCCCCTGAATTCGGATAGGTGTTCATGTTTGAAACAGTTATTTTTGTGTTAATGCTGTCTTTAGGAAGCTGGTCATCGGCTATGTTGAAAGTGGCATGTGGGTCGACATTGGTTTTGCCGATTAGTCCTGGGAAGACTGCAAGCAATACGTTTCCACTTTCCAGATAGTCCTTTTCACTGAAGCTGACTGTTGCAACACCATCTTTTATTAGGACGGTCTTATAAACATCCCCTTCTTGAGGGCTGGATTCTGTATTGTTCTTATTCAAGTAGAATGTTACATAGATTGAATTGAAGTCTGTTGCAATGCTTCCGCTTGCATTTGTTATGGCTATCTGGTAGGTTCCCTTTTTGACTTGGGTGATTTCCCCTATCATCAGATTTCTGTTTCCGTTTTCACTCCATCCTGTATTTGGAGCCTTATAGAGGGTGGCTCCGCAAATGGTCTCATCAATTAGGAAGGCATATCCCAAATACACTGTGCTTTTGTCGATGTCATAGTTTCCGTTTCCGTTTCCTACATTGGTGTAGGTATCTGTTGTGCTGTCGTAAGTGTATGGCCCTCCAGGATATTCCACATAGTCTATATGGTAAACGGTTCTTTCAGTATGTCCCATGAAATAGTTGTTGTCAACCACTTCAAGCTTTTCCGCTCCCTTTTTAGCATCCATATTTCTTGTACGGTAGTCATTCAATATTCCGTATTGGCCGTTTTGTCTAAAGAGATTCCCCAAAATCTCTATTTTGGTGATGTTGCAGTTTACATAAACTCCAGCACCGCTTCCACTTTTTTGATTGAATGATATGTAATTGTTTAAAATGTAAATGTGATCTGCTGTAACTATGTTTATTCCAGTAGCTTGATTATATGTGATGTTGTTTGAATCTATTGTTGTGTTTCTTGTGCTTCCAGAGATGAAAATGCCTGTTTTTGTGTTATTTGTAATCTCATTGCTTTTTATAGTGGTTTGACTGCTGTTTATGATGTTTATTCCAATATTTGAATCTTTAATTAGGGAATCTGTAACTTTAGTGTTTGTCCCATTTGTCACCCTTATTCCATCTGCAATCCCTGATTCTATAGTGCAATTGATGATTTGGACATTGCTTGCCCCATTTATGTATATTCCATAGTCATTTTCTAAGGTGTATTCATCATCATCCATTAATGTAAATCCTTTAATGATTGTTCCGCTTGCTTCTGGAGTGATGTAGAATATTCCATGTGCCCTTGATCCTTGGGTGTTTGAAGGGCAAGGGGTCATTAGAGTTCCTGTTTCACTTATGATTGTCAATGTCTTGTTCACTATGAAGTGGCAATGGGCATATGTTTGCCCTTTGATGATGATTGTATCTCCAGCATTTGCACTGTTTATAGCATTTTGGATTGTTGGATCTGTCATCTGATTTTGATTAGTCTTCTGCGCTTCCACATAAATGGTTGACTCTAAGTTATTGGCCTCTAAATTGGAACCTTTTAGGTTATTATGGTCATTATTTTCATCTGAAATGCATTCATAGTCATCAATTATGGCTGCTGAATCTTCTCCAACTTCCTCTTTATATGGCAGGCCATTGATTATATTTTCTTGATTGTCAATAGTTTCCTCATCGATAATCATTTGATTGTTATCTAAATTATCACTTAAATTAACTTCTTTAAAATCTTCTGCAAAGACTATTCCCGTATTAATCAATGCCATTATTAAAAATAAAGAAATTAATATTATATTTTTTCTTTTCATGCTTTTCCTCTGCTTTATTTTTAATAAATAACTAGTATATTTTATTTTTTATTTTTAATCTCATCCATTAAATCTATTATCTATATGAATATTTGTGCATTTCATTTTTATAAATTTTTTCTTAATTTTATTAACAATTGTTATAATTTTTAAATATCTTTTGTTTTGGGTTTAATTGCCCTATCCTAAAAAATCAGTTTAAAAAAATAAGAAAAGGAAAAGTAAAAAAGTTTACTTTTCAAAAATTAGTTAATTATTTTATTGTAACATAAGCTTTTTTGCTGATTGTTTTGTAAGCACTGTCTCCAGCGAATTTTGCAACAGCAGTGAATTTACCTTTTTTAGCAATTGAAACCGCTACGGTTGCAATACCTTTAGAGTTGGTTTTAGCAGTGTATGTTTTCTTGTTTACAGTAAATGTAATTTTTTTGCCTGCAAGAACTTTGCCACTTGCATCTTTAAGAGTGAATGTCAATTTTTTAGTTGCTTTCACTTTAAAGGTTTTTGCTGGGAAAGCAGCTTTTGTAGCTTGTTGAACTACATTAATGTTTTTGACTGCTACAACCGCATTGTATTTATCATTGCCTAAGAAAGCGATGGTAATTGGGTAAGTTCCTTTTGCAGCAACTGTTAACTTGATTTTTGCTTTACCGTTCTCATCAGTTTTTACATTAGTGGTTTTTCCGTTAAAGATAAATTTTATGGTCTCACCAACAATTGCTTTGCCAGTTGAATCTTTTAAAGTCACAGTGTAATATTTTCCAATCTTTGCAGTAGCAGTCATAGCAGCTGCAGTTATGGTTGGGGTAGTTTTTGTTACAGTGCTTGCGAAGTTAATGTTGGTTTCAGATGCTTTGTAGTTGTCGTTTCCTGCAAATGCAATAGCAACAACACCATCTTCAGTAACGTCAATGGTTAAGAAACCATCTTCATCAGTTTCAGCGGTTTTAGAATCTGCACCGTTAATGCTGTAGCTGATTTCTTCGCCAGCTAATGCTTCTCCACTTACATCTACTAATCTGATGGTTAATTTTTTGGTTGCGGTAGATACGTTTGCAATTTCAATGCTTGTTACAACAGGGTCTGCTGCAGGAATTATAGGTTGATTTTCGCTTCCCCAGTCTGCATACCAAACTTTTACAACGTTTACGCCATCTGCAATGGTGTTTCCTGAAACATTGATTGGTGCATATGGGTTTAATTCACCGGAATTACTTACGATTTTAATAAATGTAATGGTTGGAGCAACTGCACCTTCAGCTAAGGTAAGAGTGTTTCCAGTAATGTTAATGTCACCGATGGTACTTGGATATCCGTGTGCTGTGTTACCTGATTCCATAATCATGAAAGTGGTTCCGCTTAATGCTTCAATGGTGTTGTCTGCAATGATGAAACCATTACATGCTTTTTGAGTACTTAACATAGTAACTTTCTTATTGATTTCAGCACTGACATCTGGGCAGTATCCGCATCTAGTGAAAGTGTTGTTTGCAATTACACATCCTTGTGTGGAAGCCCCTCCGAAGTAAATAGCATAAACATTGTCAATGAAAGTGTTGTCAGTCATAATGTTGTGGCCTGAGTTACTTGCAATTGAAATACCGTCTAATAATTGTCCTTCAAAGGTACAGTAGGTTACTGTAATGTCGTGAGATCCCATAAGGTTAATAGCTTTAGTACCTTTTTCTCCTTTTCCTGCACCAGTTACTAGGTCTGATGAACCGTTGAAGTAGGAGTTGTTTATTGTACAGAATGCTGCGCCTTTTCCATAGACTCCACTGTTCCAGTTAAGGAACATACAGTTATCTACTAAACCATTTTGGATAGCTAATTGGATAGCATAACCGGCTATTCCTTGTCCATAGGTTTTAGGTCCGTCACTATTTACGAATTTAATTCCTTTAAATTCTGTTCCAGCAGCTGTTGCAATGAAAAGTGCACCATCTCCACCTTGGGCTGCACCGCTTCCAGTAATGGTGGCACCATTACCGTTAATGGTAACTTTTTTGGTTAATGTGAATTGTTTGGATCCAACATCATATGTTCTATCCGCTTCTAAATCAATTGTAGCTCCTTCTTCAGCATTATCAATTAATCCTTGAATTTCAGTCGCATCAGGAGTATCAGTAGGGGTAGGATCATCTTCTGCTAAAACATTTGTATCTGCAGGGGCTGTTATAATGTCCTCGCCTACTGCCTCATCAGCAACGATGTCATCTGCTATTATTTCATCAGAAGCAACATCGTCGATAGCCTCTGCAGAAACTGCAGAAACAGAGATTGCAACTAATAATACTAAAAGGAAGGATAAAATAATCTTTTTATTCATATTTTTTCTCCTTTATTATTAATTTACATTAAATACTAATATTGAAATTTATCACTAATTACAACTATTTTCATTTAATATGGTCTTATTGTTAAAACGAATTTTATGGTTTGAAAAAATTGTAATAATATTAGTGTTATTATTTTTATTCGATATGTAATATAAATGTTATCGTTATATTTATTTTTCCAATTTTTATAAAATAAATTATTTTTAGAAAGTTATTTATAGTTTAATGAATAAAATACTCATATTACTTACTTTATATTTCGATATATATTTCTTTAAAATTTATCAAAAATAAGGTATTAAATAAGCGATGTGTTGTTGAATTTTATAGGATATGTAAATTTATTATATTTGCTATTTCTATAGGAGGTGAATATATTAAAGAGAGAATATTATTAATTTTAATATTTTTAATATTCTTCACAAGTCTTGGATCTGCAGTTGCATCAGATGAGCTAGTATCTGACAATATGACATCAGATATCAGTTTGGATAATTCTCTAACTATTGAATCAGAGGATTTTGATGTTCCTGATCTTTCAGATGATTCAGACTCTTTTAAAAGGTCTGAAAACAATTTGTTTGATTCAGATTCTTTGGAAAGCTCTGATGAATCCAATTTAATTGATTCAGACAATGATAATGAAAATACTATTGATTCATATGATTCAAATGATATGAATATTGGCAGTCATTCAAAGAAATCATTGTCTTCAGCTGATGATTCAAGAAAAATTAATTCAAATGATTTGATTATTCTAAGCAATTCCAAAAGTTCCAATTCAGTTCTGTCAAGTCCTGAACTTGTTGTTATAGAAGATGCTGGCCATTATGGCGATTCAGCAAATACTATTATTCAAGGAATTATTGATAAGGCGAGAGCTGGAAGCACTATTCAGTTTGCAGGTTCCTCCTATGAAAATATATATTTAAGGATTTCCAAGCCTCTAAATATTATAAGCAAATCAGGTACAGTAATAAATAATATTTTTAATATTCCTGTATTCACTATAGAATATGGAGGGTCTGGAACCAATATCAGTGGCTTTACAGTCAACACTTCAGGGTCCTTTGTAGATGCAAGGGATGTTTCTGAGATTTCAATATCAAAAAACAGAATATCTACAAAACGGACAGCCATTGTTCTAAATGAAGTTTATGATTCAATAATCGGGGATAATGTATTCTTAAGGTTTGACACTGCCATAGACATTTCCAATTCAGGAGGCGTGTCCATTTCCAAAAACAACATAACTCCTGAAAACAGCTACAATACAGGGATTAATATCAAAAGCATTGTAAGCAAAAAGGGAATCAGCATTCTCAACAACAATATAATCGGTTTTGACAGCAAGAAGATGTGTACTGGCATTTTCTTTGGAAAAGACGCTTCAAATGTATATCTTAAAGGCAATGTCATAAGAAAATGGTACACTGCAATCGAAATGCCATATTCCGTAAACAATGTATCCATGTACAACAACACCATTACCAACAATGGTGATGGAATCATCATAAATGGATGGATAAATAACTTCACATTCAAGAAGAATCTGGTAAACAACAATGCCAGAGTGGGCATATTGTTTGATGACAACTTCAAGGGCACCAAGGGAAAATTGGATCTGGAAAACAATTACTTCTCATACAATGGCGTTTTAGACCTTCAAAACAAGGGAGATAATGCTGTAAGCATTGGAAAGAACTTTGCAAAGAATAAATGTTCTAGGGTTGGCATGAAATATGGATTTAAGATCAGATCCCGTCAAAGCGGAGGCAAATATTATTTCTCTGTAGTGGACAAATATGGAAATGCGATTTCTGACTTGCCTAACTTTTCAGCCAAATTGACTGTAAATGGAAAATCCTATGCTGTAACATTCATTGATGGAAAGGCATACATCAATGGTGTCGGAGGCAAAGGAGGCTCCAACACTTACCTTGATGTTGGTGAGGACAATAGGGACCTTAACCAATGGGGACAGTTTGAAGAGATAGACTCTGATGAAATGTCCTATTATGAGGAGATCTTCAATCAATTGGCAGGAATTGCTCCACAGGGTGATGATTTTGATGGCTCTGATGACTATTCGGATGAGTACAATAATGAGTCAGGTTCCGGTTCTGGGTCAGGCTCTGGCGATTCCGGACTTTCCAATGGTGCAAATTCAATCAATGCAAATGGAGTATTGTCTGGCAGTTCCGGTCTAGCTGGCTCTCCAAGTGTGGCAAGTTCCCCATCAGCCAACCCATCTTCAAGCCCATCAAGCGCTGAAGATGCCGCTTCAATCAAGACATTGTCTGTTGATGAGGAGACCTTTAGGGTTGTTGGTGTTGCAGGATTGGTATTATTGATAATTCTTGTCATTGGATTATATTACCGTGAAGATATTTTGGAAATGATGGAAGAGGAGTAGTCTTTTATTCATTTCTCATAACTTCTTTCTTCTTCATTTTCTTTCTTTTTCCATTTTCTTTTTTTATTCAGTTTTCTATTTTTCAGCTGTTTTTCAATCTATTTTCTATTTCTCTAAATCTGTTCTCTATTTTTAAGATTAATCTTGTTATGAATAACATTATATATCGTTGTCAATAAATCATATATTATTTAGGTATAAATGTTATGAAGGGAAATCATGAAAATAAAGTTTAAAAGATTTTTTATCTCATTGATTCTCATATCACTTTTCATCATTAGTCTGGGCTTTGTTTCAGCTTCCAATGATTCAAATGGTTTAAGTGATATGGATTCTATCGATGATGAGGATATTCTATTCGTGGAAAATTTCGGTTTAGATGAGGAAATTTCTTCTGTTGATATAAATTCCCAATCTGATTCCTTAGAAGATGATGATAATGAGTTAAATGATGAAAATACCGGTTATATTGTAGATTCCAAACTTCAATCAGGCAGCGGCAATGATTTTACAGATATCCAAAAGCTGATTGATGATGCAGATGAAAATGATATGGTTACCATTAGAGGGAGGTATAGTGGAAATTCAAAAATCATCATAAACAAGACCTTGACTCTTAGGGGGGATTCCCCTGGTGCTGTTTTGGATGGGGGATTCCTGACTCAGATATTGGATGTAAGCTCTCCGAATGTGGCTTTGGAAAATATAAGATTTATCAATTCATGCGGGCTTTCCGTTTATCTTGGTGCCAATGGAATCACCGTAAACAATTGCAGCTTTGAAAATTCAATAAATGGGGAATTGGGATCTGCCTTGAAGGCTAATGGAAACAATATCAGAATCTTAAACTCCAATTTCCTAAACAATATAGCAAACAAGTCCAGTTGCCATCATACAGATGGGCCGGCAATTTATTTAATAGGCAGCAATGCACTTATTGAAAATTGCAGTTTTATAAACAACACAGGATATAATTTTGAAACTGCATCATCTGGTGGGGCCATTTGGCTAAAGGGGACTGGATGTTCAATGGTCAATTCTGTCTTTAAGGGCAATAAGGCAATTTCAAAATTTGCTTGGACATTGCACAGTGAAGAGCAGACTTATTTGGCTTGCGGCTATGGGGGAGCTATTTATTGGGTCGGAAATAATGGGAAAATAATCAATTGCAGCTTTTCAGATTGCATTTCACATACCAATGCTGGGGCAATATATTTCCACTCTTCCAGCGGTTCCTCCATAATCAATTCAAGCTTTGATAACAATATGGCTACCAGTGGTGGAGGAGCTATTTATTTGGGGCAGAATGTATTCAATCTTAAAATAGATGATTCCCAGTTTGAAAATAATGTTGCATTAGGCTTGAATGGAATCATAACTCCTTATGAATGTTCAGGAGGAGCCATTTGTTCCGGCAAATTTGTTGAAAACCTTTCCATTTTCAATTCAAGCTTTTTGAATAATTATGGAAATGGAACAATTTATTACTTGGGATCCAATCTTAGCCTCAGTAATTCCTTATTTGACATGCCGAATATGGCTATAGACAATTCAACTTTGGAAAGATTTTTGATTGCTTTAAAGAATTCAACATTGGAAGACTGCATTTATACCATTGAAGACTTTTCCTTGTATGATTTCTCCGGATTATTGTTTGAAACCCTTATCTTTACAAACGGCAGCTTTGAAAACAATTATTGGGGAGTGAATCTAAACTCTTCCAATGAGTTTAAGGACATGAAATTGATTAAGTCCAATGAGGAATATTTGGCACCTAACAATTGGATCAATTTAGGAATCAGTGGCTTGAATTATTTAAGTGAAAAGGGGACTTATGAATATAAATTCAGATTTGTTCTAAATGATGACACAGATGCCTTGGTTTACCTTCCGATTTATGAACTAATATTAGAGCACAATCTTCAAGGCAATTTGATTGATTCATCCAATCTTTTTATAAAGGAGGAATATGCCAAAGCAGATTACAATTTTGCGGAAAACGGAATAGACATATTGAATATTAAGAATAAATATGACAAGCTATTGGATTCATTCACAATCATTTGCGGGGCTGTATTTGTTGAGGATAGCGGCAATGATACAAAGGATATCCAAAATGCAATAAACAATGCTGAGGAGGGTAGTGTAATTGTCTTATCCGATAGGAATTATGCCATTGATGCCATAGCCATTGATAAGAATATAGTCATTTATTCTGAGGGTTTGGCTAATATTTCATCATCAGACAATTCAAAAACCTTTTTTAGGATAGCATCCAAAGAGGAGAATCCTGACTTGACCAATGTTGAAATAAATGGTCTTAATTTTATTGTAAAGAATGGAGACATTTTAGTTTCAGCTGTTGCAATCAATGCTTCAAATGATGATTTGATTGACATTCCAAACATTCTTATTAAAAATAATAATCTTGTCAAATCAAGTGAAGACGTGGCTGGTGAATCCGTAACAGTATTGAAGCTATCCAGTCATAGAGCTATTCTGGCTACAACAGGAAACATTTCTATAATCGGCAATGATCTTATTGATGGGGCCAATCCATTTGTCTTTGACATCACTGGCATTGCAGAGGGCTCTGATGTGAGTATTGTCAATGGATCCCTAATAAGCCATAACGATTCTAATCAAATCAATCCTACAATAGTTAAGGGCAAATCCATAATTGCATCTAAAGACATGACAACAAGCACTGTCTACAGCAAGGATGGCAAGATTGGAAAGTACTTCACTATCAGATTGACTGATTCCAAGTCTAAGGCTTTAGCTAATAAAAAATTAATCATTAACTTCAATGGAAGGAATTACTACAGGACCACTGATAAGGGTGGTTATGTGAAGATTCAAATCAATCTGGCTAAAAAGGGAACTTATACTATAGTCACTTGCTTCTTAGGTGATGATAAGTATAATGCATCATTCATGTCATCTAAAATTAAAGTAAATCCTTCCAGTGCTAAAGTGAAAGTTAGCAATAAGAAGTTTAAGCTTAAGGCTAAAAAGACTTTAACCGCTAAATTCCTTAGTCCAAAAGGTAAAGCCGTTAAAGGAAAGAAAATAAGTTTTAGAATAAATGGGAAGACTTATACAGCAAAGACCAATTCCAAGGGGATTGCTGCCGTTAAAGTCAAATTGAATAAAAGGAAAACCTATAAGTTCACTGCCAAATTTGCAGGAGACAATACTTTTAAATCTATTAGTGTCAAAGGAAAAGCGGTTGTAAAATAATAATTTGTTTTTTAAGTTAAGTTCTAACTGACTTTTCTTTTTTATTTTTTATACTTTTTTATACTTTTTTATTTTTTAAATTTTTCACAATCTATTTTCTAGTCTAACTTATTCGATATGTTTATATATTCACATTATAAAATATATTAGTAATTAAACTAAAATGTGATATGCTATGATGGATTTGATTTTTGAATATCTAATTGTTTTTATTTTACTTTTTGTTACTAATATTGCATTTTTAGTCAAAAAATCTGATTTTAATAAAAATAAATTTATTCCATTTGCACTAATTTATGAAGCGATAGTATTCATTTTATCATTCATCTGCCCTAACTTGAACTTAGGGGAATATGCAATTGCCTTCATGCCTTACATATTGGGATTGGTCAGCCTATTGATGATTATATTTGCGATTCGATATGTCAGTCTTGGAAGGAATTACGGCATTGAAAATGATAGGATTGTATTTTATGGAACTGTTTTATCTTCACTTATTTCAATAGGGGCATTGTCCCTATGCTTAAAGTCTGATAATCTGCTCTTTACTTCCTTGGAATTAGCTGTCCTATCTATTGTAGTCATGTTTTTGGTTTATAAAATTTCTCGAATATTCAATAATGCCAAAAGGCCTTATTATGCTGTAATTGGTGAATACATGTTTCTGGAATTTGTATTCCTATTGATTTTGGCATTGACTTTTGGCACAGTTAGGGAATTGGACTATTCCATGTTCGGATCCTTTCTCATATTGACACCTACATATCAGGTTTTGTATACAATAATCATCATTCTGATTATTCTTGTATTGGGTGTCTTATACAGTGATTGGGTCTTTAAGAGATTGAAAAGAAAATAGGATGCTTAAATATGCATCTAAATTATTTGGCAATTTAGAAAAATAATTTTATATTTTCTTCAAATGAAAAAAGTTTAATTTATGCTTATGATTGTTTATTAAATAATTGGTGGGAGAGAATGATACTTCAAGGTACGGGAATTTTAACTTCATTTATACATATTATTTCAGAAAGCCTGCTTGCACCTGTTGTAATTATTTTGGTTATCTTCTTGGTTTATGCGATTTTAAGTCTTGGAGGATTCCTAAATGAATGGTTTACCAAAAAGCCACTCAAATCTGATGGATTGGAATCATTGTTACAGAACATTTCCAAATCAAACAGCCCTGAAGAACTGAAGTCTGTAGTTGATTCAAGTGCTCTTTATAAGGAGCAAAAGGACATTCTTGTAAAGATAGCCGATAATTACAATTTGGGAACCGAAGCCAGAAAGGCATTTGCAGGCAAGTTGATTGAAGAGGAGGAAAGCAGTTTACTCAAACTGACTAATAAGACAGACATTTTGGTAAGGTTAGGCCCTATATTCGGTTTGCTTGGTACTTTAATTCCATTAGGTCCCGGGCTTTCCGCTTTAGGGACCGGTGACATTACTACATTGGCACAGTCCTTGACAATCGCTTTTGACACAACAGTTACAGGTTTGACAATCGGTGCAATAGGATATGTGATTTCCAAATATAGGAAGCAATGGTATGAAAGCGATTTGGCAACTACTGAAACCGTTGCAGAGGCAATTTTAGAGAAATTGAACAGTTTTTAATCATTTAATTTTTTGATTAAAGGCATGATTTGAATTTGATCATTCCTCATTTAATGGGTGATAATATGTTAAGAAAAAGAAAACGTTTTAGTGAAAGCGATGGTGATGAAGACCCTATGTCTGGAATCTCAAACCTTTCAGATGCAATGCTTGTATTGGCATTGGGATTTTTGATATTTGCCATTATGGCCCTTCAGGTAAATCCTGACATGATGGCCAAGACACAAGAGTCTCAGGCACAGCATGCAGCTTCTCAAGTGAGCACTGGAGAGGACTTCACCAGCAATGCAAGTGCAGGTTCTTCTCTTGAGCAATCAGGTTATGCAGAGGTAGGAAAGGTTTATAGGGATCCAGATACGGGTAAATTGGTAATGGTTCAAGGTTGACATTAATTTTTTCTATTTTTTTCTTAATTTGGAGGAAAAAATCATAATTAATAATTTTTTCCTTTTATTTTTGTGGAATTGATTATTATCTAATTTACTTTTTTTCCTTTTAATTGTAGAATTGATCATGTTAATTTAACTGTTATTTTTTAAATAATTGATTTAGGGGATGTTAATATTACAAGGGTTAATACAAGTGTTGAATATAGGATAACTATTGAAAATAATTCATTTTTATTGGATAGGCAAAAATATTTGCTTTTAGATTACATAAATGAATTTGGTTCGATAAGAGCTGCTGCAAATGAGCTTCGTTTTTCATACAGGACCGCCCTCAATTACATCAAGAAGATGGAATCCACTTTAAAGGTTTCTGTAATTGAAACCCAAAAGGGAGGAAGTGGCGGTGGAGGAAGCGCCACACTTACTGATGAGGGTTTGAAGATATTGCGGGAATGCAAAAAGATCAATGCAATCATGGAACTCCATAGGGAGGTCAATGAATTGGAGGCAGAGCTTGTTGAAATAGATTATCCTCGTGGAGTCATGAAGGTGCGAATGAACACTATTGACATAACCATTCCATTAAACAATAAGTATAAAGTGGGTGACCGCTTGCTGGCCTTGATTAGCTATGACAACATATTCATTATGAACAGCCTTCAAAAGTCCAGCATTCGTAATAATTTTAAAGGAACAATTGTTGAACTTACTCTTATAGATGATATGATTCGGGCTAAAATTGATGTGGATGGTGTTATTTTCTATAGTGACATAACCTTATCCGCATCCAAGGAATTGGATCTTGTCTTAGGCCAAGAGGTTTATATTGGATTTAAGGCACTTGCCATTGCTACTTTGAAGTTATAATTCATTATTCTATGGATTAATACTTGGTTTTTTTAGAAAAAACTTATTAAAAAAAGCAATTATATTTTTTTAAGTATTTTGATTATTTTAAGAATGAAAGTTTTAAAAAAAGAAAAGTTAGAAAGTAATTGTTTAAATTACTTTCAATTCAATGATTTTATTTTATGATTACCTTATTTGCTTTTGAAACAGCCTTATACTTATTGTTTCCTGCATATTTGGCAGTGTATTTGAAAGTTCCCTTTTTGTTTAAAGCTATTTTAACTGTTGCAATACCTTTAGAGTTTGTTTTGGCAGTATAAGTTTTTCCATTTACTTTAAGAGTGATCTTTTGACTTTTAAGAACTGTTTTTCCACTCTTTAAAGTAACTGATATCTTTTTAGTTTTTGCTGCTTTCTTAAAGGTATATTTTTTAGTTGTAAGGCTTGTGGCCAATGGGACTACAGTCAATTTGGCTTTTTTAGTCACTGCAGTATAGATTGAGTCTCCTGCAAATTTAGCGCTGTAAGTGTAGGTTCCCTTTTTGTTTAAGGTGATTTTTACAGTAGCTACTCCTTTTGAATTGGTTTTTGCACTGTAGGTTTTTCCATTAACTGTAAAGGTAACCCTTTTGTTTTTAATCAATTTCTTGTTTTGGTCTCTAAAGGTTGCAGTTAATTTTTTAGCTGCAGTCACTTTATAGGACAAATTCTTGATGCTTAGTGAACTTACTTTTTTAATAATTCTAATTGTATTTGCAACAGGTTCTGATGCAGAATATTCTTCATATCCTCTAAATTGGCTATAGATGTAGTAATCTTTAGGTTCACAAAGGGATAACATTATTGATGCAACCCCATTGGAATCTGTTGTTGCAGTGATTATATCATCTATTATGAAGAAAACAGTCTGATTAACTACAGGATTTCCATTTTGGTCTATTAATTTTACTTCAAAAGGAAATGCAGAATCTCCAACAGCTTTGTCTACTGCATATTGTATAACATTAGTATTTAAAACAATTCTGGTTGTTTTTATTTCAATTATTTCTGTAAGTTCAAATGGATTTTCATCTGTTTTTAGGGCATTTGCAATATTGATGCTATGTGCACCATTTAAATTGCAGTTATTAATGTTTATCGCATTGGAAATTGCATTATTAACAGGTAATGTATCTATATAAAGTAGGGAAACATCATTTGCTGAAACCCCATCAGCTATTTCAAAAGTAATATTTTCCAAAGTGATTCCTGCAATGTTCAATACATTGTTATACCCATCTCTTATAGCTTTTGCAAAGACAACAGATTGATTTTTTGTAATGATAAATTTTGTATTTTTAATGGTTACACTGCTAGGGCCACCATTTGCTGGAGATTCAATATTAAAGAAGCAATCCAAGTTTTCAGCTTTAATTATTCCTCCATTTATAATACATGATTTTTCAATAGTGAATGGGTCAGTTAAATTAAATGTGTTATTTTTTAATAAAAACTGATTATATCCAGAATAATCATTAATATAATGCAATTGATTAATAGAGTTTATGGTAAAATTGTTGGATTGATATACTTCTCCATTATCGCCTAATTTATTAGTGTCATCAGTTACATTATTTTCTGTCATATCTTCATCTTCGAGATTTTCAGATATTGATTCAGTATCTGCCACATCCTCATTGATCAATTCAATATCTGAAGTGTCTGGAGTTTCGGTTATAGCATCCGCCATGTCCTCACTTGCGCTGACTGCTGATGCAGAGATTGCAAGCAATAAAACCAACAATAAAGATACTATAATTTTATTCTTCATAATATCCTCCTGTAAAAATGATATGTAATATAATAATTTCTCTTATATTTTTATTAATCCAATATAATTTATTTTATCATTTATCATTTAAATATTTAACAGTTTTTTTAAAGTTTCATTGATAATTTTTAAATGTCATTTTAAAAGTATTTTTTTATTTAAGCTCTTTGAGGGCTTCCATTATTTTTTTCTTGGTCGGAGGAATCAATAATTTGTCATGATTTGTCATGATAAAATTTTTTGTGAACCTAAAATTTAATCCAATATTTTGCTATCGTTTTATAAATGTTGTTCATGTTGTGTTTTTTCTTTCTATTTTTGGATTTGGACGGATTTAAATGGTTTAATTGATAATAAATCTTCCAATAATTTCTTCTATTTTCATTCGTTATGTCGAAATATGTTATTAAATAAGTTATTTTTTTGGAAAAATTATGATATGAATTATAATACACTTTAATTTTAGTTTGTTAAATATCTTTATTTTGACTTTAACTTGCTATTATCCCTTATTTTTCAATAGTTTTAATGTTCAATATGAAAATAAGTTTATATTGATTTATTTTTTGATTTTTTAGATATGTTTAATTTTATATTTTTTCTTATAATTTTTATTATTTTTAATTTTTTTAGATTTTTTTGAACATTTTTTATTTTTTAAGGTGTTTTTATCGTTATGAATTATTTTTCTCTTTGAAAAATTGTGCATTTATTACATATAAATCTTTTCTTTTGATTTTAATAGCAAAGTCTTTTTATATGTATGATAAATAATTATAATTAATGCTCTCTTTATGTAAGGTTTGATATAAGCCTCGAGAGTATTGATAATTATATGGGATAATTTAAAAAAGAGGTTGAGATATATGAGTTTTAAAAGTCCTGCAGACACTGCAAAAGCAGTAGCATCTGCAGCTACCGCAAAAGGTGAAATGCCTATTATCAAACTTGCTATTTTAGGTTTCTTAGCAGGTGCATACATCGCATTCGGTGGATTATTAGCAGAAGTAGCTAACACCGGTGCTGTAGCTGGTGGAGTACCAATAGGTATTTCTAAATTAATCTTCGGGGGCGTGTTCCCTGTAGGTTTAATTATGGTTGTTATCTGTGGATCCGAATTATTCACTGGTGACGTAATGTTTATGACTATGGGTCTTTTAGATGGTAAAACTGATATCATGGGACTTCTCAAAAACTGGGTTGGAAGCTGGGTTTTCAACTTAATTGGTGGTCTCTTTGTTGCTTACGTACTTGCTTACGCAACCGGTATTATGGTACCTGAAGCATTCGCAAAAGGTGCAATTACCATTGCTAACACCAAAGCTTTAGGTGGAGCTTCCTTCATGGCAGCTGGAAAATCAACTGCTTCTTTAACTTGGGTACAAGCTTTCCTTAGAGGTATTGGTTGTAACTGGTTAGTATGTTTAGCTGTATACTTAGCTAACGCTGCAGACGATGTAGTAGGCAAATTCTTCGGTATTTGGTTCCCAATCATGGCGTTTGTATGTATTGGATTTGAGCACAGTGTCGCAAACATGTTCTTCATCCCATTAGGTATCTTCTTAGGTGCTGAAGTAACCTGGGCACAATTCTTCATTAACAACTTAATTCCTGTAACCTTAGGTAACATTGTTGGTGGAGCTCTCTTTGTAGCTTGCGCATACTGGTTCGTATACTTACGCGACTAGATATACTAAATCAGTTTGGATCTAATATTCTTGTATTAGTCAAACACAGGGGATTATTTCCCTAAAATTTGTATTTACTTATTGAAATATTTGAGCAAACCTATTCAATTCAAATATCAATAAGTATTTACAATATTTATCAAGTTTTTTTAGAGATTTTCTTAAAAAAAATTTCAATTTGAATAAAAATCATACTTATATAAGGAATTTTTCACAATTCTTAAAAAACAATAGGGAGATTTTCGAAAATGAAAATCTCCATTTCACAAATTTCATGATAATATAATATTATATTATAAATGTACATAGAATATTATTGTCAATTCTTTTATTGGATTATAACAATAGACACAATTCACAATACACGACACAATTCACAATAATCCAGAAAGATTTTAATAAATTATATTTTATTAAATTATTAAAGACACAATTCACAATACACGACACAATTCACAATATTCTAAGATTTTAATAGATATTAATTATTAAAAAGTTTCATTTGTTAGTCAATAATTGAATTTGCCAATATGTAAACTAAACAAAAAATAAAACCTTGATTTTATTATGGAGATTATAAAATGGTTGAGATAAAATATGTACCATCTATTTGTCCTTACTGTGGTACTGGTTGTGGTATCAACTTTGTAGTCAAAGATGGAAAAATCATTGGTGTCGAACCATGGAAAAGACACCCTGTTAATGAAGGAAAAGTATGTCCAAAAGGTAACTTCGGATATCAATTCATTAACCACCCAGACAGATTAACTACTCCGTTAATCAAAGAAAATGGTGAATTCAGAGAAGCTTCCTGGGATGAAGCTTTAGACTTAGTAGCTAGCACCCTTAAAAAATATGCTGACACTGACCCTAACAAATTAGGTTTCTACGCATGTGCTAGATCTCCTAACGAAAACATTTACATTACCCAAAAGCTCGCAAGAGCTGGTTGTGGTACTCAAAACGTAGACCACTGTGCACGTATCTGTCACGGTCCTACCGTAGCTGGTCTTGCAACCACCTTCGGTTCAGGTGCATCCACCAACGGTTACGACAGTATTGAAGAAGCTGACTTCATCTTCTGTATCGGTTCCAACAACATGGAAGCACACCCATTATTCGGTCGTAAAATCATCAGAGCTATTAAGAACGGTGCAAAATTAGTAGTAGCTGACCCAAGATTCACTCCTACTGCAAAATTAGCTCACGAATACATGCAATTCAAGACCGGTACTGACGTAGCTTTAATGAACGGTATGATCAAGATCATCATTGAAAACGACTTGCAAGATGATGAGTTCATTAAGAACAGAACCAAAGGTTACGAAGAAATGAAAGAAGTTGCAATGAAATATGACCTTGACAAAGTAGCAGAAATTACTGAAGCTGACCCTGAACAAATCAAACGTGTAGCTATCGAATATGCAAAAGCTGAAAACGCAGCTATCGTATACTCCTTAGGAATTACCGAACACTCCCACGGTGCAGACAACGTAATGTCCACTGCAAACCTCGCAATGTTAACCGGTAACTTAGGTAAGATTGGTGGAGGAGTAAACCCATTAAGAGGACAAAACAACGTACAAGGTGCTTGTGATATGGGTGCATTACCTTCTGACTATGTAGGTTACCAAAAAGTTGCAAACCCTGAAATTACCAAAAAATTCTCAGAAGCTTACCAAATCGACTTACCAACCACTCCTGGTTTAACCTTAGTCGAAATGATGAACGCTGCTCACTCTGGTGACTTAAAAGTATTATACATCCACGGTGAAGACCCTGTTCTCTCCGATGCAGATATTAAGCACACCAAAGAAGCAATCGCAAACTTAGAAATGTTAATCGTTCAAGAATTGTTCATGACCGATACCGCTGCTGAAGCAGATGTAGTATTACCTGCAGCAGGTTGGGGTGAACAAGAAGGTACCTTCACTTCCGGTGAAAGAAGAGTTCAATGGTTACGTAAAGCTCAAGAACCACCTGAAGGCGCTTGGGTAGACTGGAAGATCATGGAAGAGATTGCTGTAAGAATGGGCAGACCAAGAGAATTGTTCCACTACGAAAACGCTGCTGAAATTTGGGAAGAAATCAGAGAACTCGCTCCTTCCTACTACGGAATTACTCACGAAAGATTACTCAAACCTGAAGGTGTACACTGGCCATGTCTTGACCCAGAAGATCCTTGTGAACCTTTAATGCACAAAGACAAATTCGCTCACCCAGACGGTTTAGGTGTATTCCAAGCATTAGAACACAGAGGTCCTGTCGAAGTTGTTGATGATGAATACCCATTATTATTAACCACTACCCGTATCTTGTTCCACTATCACGCTGCTATGACCAGAAGATGTGAAACCTTAGATAAGGAAGTACCTACCGGATTCATCGAAATCAACACCGAAGACGCAGCAGAAAGAGGAATTCTTAACAATGAAATAGTAAAAGCTTACTCCAGAAGAGGAGAAATTGAAATTCCTGCTCGTGTAACCGACGACATTAAGAAAGGTATCGTAAACATTCCTATGCACTTTACCGAATGTGCAGCTAACATGTTAACCAACTCCGATTCTTTCGACCCTAAATGTAAGATGGTTGAATTAAAAGCTTGTGCTATTCAAGTAGAAAAATTATAAGGTGAATAAGGAGTAGATAATATGGCTGTAAATGTAAATGATATGTTTTATGCATACTCTGGTAATGAAGCAATTAAAGAAAAAGGAGAATATGGTGGAGTAGTAACCACTATCATGAAATACTTACTCGAAGAAGGTATTGTCGACGCTGTTGTTGCTGTAGAAGAAGCAGCTGACTTATACGATGCAAAACCAATTCTCATAACCGACCCTGAAGATGTAATCAAATCTGCAGGATCCCTTCACTGCGGTACATTAAACTTAGCAAAATTCGTATCCAAATACTTAGACGGTGCAAGAGATATGAAAATTGCAGTTACTACCAAACCATGTGACGCAATGACCTTAAAAGAGTTAATGAGAAAAGGAAAAGTCATCGAAGACAACGTAATCATGATCGGTGTAAACTGTGGAGGAACCATGCCTCCTGTACCAACCATGAAAATGATTAGAGACGTTTACGAATTAGACCCTGCAGACGTCATCAAAGAAGAAATTTCCAAAGGAAAACTCATTATGGAAACCGCTGAAGGCGAAAAAGCTATTAAGATTGATGACCTCGAAGAACAAGGAATGGGTAGAAGAGAAAACTGTCAAAGATGTACCATGAACATCCCTACCAACGCTGACTTAGCATTAGGTAACTGGGGAGTTATTGGTGAATTAGCTGGAAAAGCAACCTTCGTAGAAGTATGCTCCGAAAAAGGTGCAGACATCTTAGATAAAGTTATTGAAGCTGGTTTAATTGAAACCCAAGCTCCAATCGAAAAAGGTGTAGAAATCCGTGCTAACATCGACAACATCATGGTAAAACAAGCTATGAAACAAAGAGAAAAAGACTTTGCTGGAACCTCCGGTGACATCTTAGAAGTATTCGCTGCATACAAAGAAGAATTCTCCAGATGTATGAAATGTTACGGATGCCGTGAAGCATGTCCTCTCTGTTTCTGTGACGACTGTTGTCTTGAAGCTGAAGGTCCTGAATGGGTACCTGGTGGATACACCCCTGCAGCTCCATTCTTCCACTTAACCCGTATGGTACACATGGTTGACGCATGTACCAACTGTGGTCAATGTAGTGAAGTATGTCCTTGTGAAATTCCAGTATCCAAAGTATGGGCTACTGTAAACCAAAAAGTCAGAGACATCTTCGGTTACTACAGCGGTGTAGACAACGAAGAACCATTACCATTCACTGAATTTGGTCCTAAATCATACAGACAATACTAAATTTAGTACATGATGGTAGAAAAAACATTTTAGAATAAATTTTAGTTGTTGTAAAACTTTGTAGTAAGTTATTTTAATTCTTAACTTATTATATTCGTTTTACAATTTTCTATTTTTATTCTTAATTTTAATTTTAATAATTTTAAAAAATAGTCACCTCTTATTCACTCATTAATATAATGAAATCACTATTTTTTAAATTATTTAAATTAAGATAACTATTTTGTTCTAAAATAGCTATTGATTTATTTTTAAATTTAATTTATTTATCTTAACTCTCTATTTTTTGATAAGCTTTTATTGAATGATAGTTTAATCTATGATTGATGGAAAAGATTTTATTTGAATAAATTAAATTTAAGAATAGGTTTTTAAGTTATAAGCAATTAAATAATAGTATTATTAAATTTTTTTGAATCAATCAAGTCAAATATGGTGTAAAAATGAGAATCATTTCAATTGTAGGTTTAAAGAATACTGGAAAGACCTCACTTACAAGCAAGATCATTAAGGAATTGACAAATCGAGGCTTTAAGGTGGCAAGCATAAAGCATTCTCATCACCAAATGGAAATGGATCATGAGGGAACCGATACCTATAAGCAAATGGAGTCAGGTTCCGATTTTGTTGTAGGAATCGGTGGAAGAACCTATTTCAATATTAATGAGAGACTTGATTTGGAACGTATTTTATTCCTGATAAAACTGATTGAAAATCCTGATTTTGTGGTTATAGAAGGATTTAAGGCCTACCCATATGCTAAAATAGCAACTTGTGAAGAGGTCAAGGATGATTACACAATTAAGGTAGTAAACTCTTTTGAAATTACTGATGAAGAAGTTCTTGAATTGGTTGACCTCATTGAAGAAAGAGCTTATGACATTTTGGAAACACTATTTGTAAGTGAATGTGGATTTAACGATGCAAGCATCATAGGTCAGGCCTTTGCTCAAGGAAAATTGGATTACAATCCAGAGACTCAAGCTGAAGTCAATTTGGCTATTGATGGAGTAAACATTGGACTAAATAGGTTTGTAAGCGATTATATAAAGCAAACCATTTTGGGCATACTGACACCTCTTAAGATCAGGGAGTATGGTGTTGAAGACTTTGATGACATTGACATAACCATTAAGAATAAAAAGGAATAAAATAATAATATTATAAGGTTAGTAATTAGTATAGTATTTAGGTGATTTTATGAGCGATTGTGATAAGGATTTTGAGAACAATGTTTGTTTAACAATAAATGGAAATGATATTGAATTGAATAAGTTCACTGATGATATCATTAAGGAAACCATTCTTGGATTATTGAAAGCCATCAAGACTTCCGAATATGGTGTGGATGAAGTTAAGGATGTTGAAATAACTATAAAAAATGAATAGTTATTTTTAATTAAATTCAAATTATAATTTTTTATTTATTTTTATTTTTTATGAATTTCTCATTTTTTTAAATTTTATGGGGTTTATGGATGAAGGATAAAGTTAGGGACGATTATGAAAGACCAATCATTTCACTTAGGATTTCAATCACCAATCGCTGCAATGTAAATTGCATGTATTGCCATCATGACGGCATGTTGGATTCATCTTCTGAAATGACTCCAGATGAGATTTATGAAATCTGCAGAATTGCAAAGAAACTAGGTGTTGAGAAGATACGTTTGTCTGGAGGCGAACCATTAATACGTCCAGACATTGTTGAGATTGTGGAGAAGATCAACACACTTGATTTCAAGGACATTTCAATCACCACCAATGGAATAAATCTGGATAAATTTGCCAAGCCATTATACGATGCAGGATTAGACAGAGTTAATGTAAGTTTAGATACACTTAATGAAGAAACCTATCAAATGATTGTAGGGAAAAACGTTTTAAAGAGAGTGATGGATGGAATTGTAGAATCTTGTTCAGTTGGTATGTATCCAGTCAAGATAAATATGGTAGTTATGAATGAAATCAACCATAATGACATTTTTGACATGTTCGAGTTTTCCAAAAAACATGGTGTTATTCTTCAGCTCATTGAGATCATCGAATCCGAAAGCTGTGATGACAATGACTTCAACTCAAAGTATCACTACCCACTTGCAGAGTTTGAAAAGCACTTGGCTGAAATTGCAGATGAAATTAAGGTAAGGGAATTCATGCAGGACAGGAAGAAGTATTTCATTGACGGCGGTGAGATAGAGGTTGTTCACCCTGTAGACAACACCAACTTCTGCAAGAACTGCACAAGACTTAGAATAACTCCTGAAGGAAAGATCAAACCTTGTTTACTTAGAAACGACAATCTTGTAGACCTTGTTGATTACATCAGACAAGGATATTCTGATGAAGAGCTCATTGATATTTTCCTTGAGGGAATCCATAATAGGGAACCTTTCTATAAGGAAGAATAAAACTTTCTATTTTTTCAATTTTTTTATTATTTTTTTTATTAT
>JAUNXF010000033.1 GCA_030539935.1 Methanobrevibacter sp. | reverse complement strand
ATAAAAATAATTAAAAAATAATTTAAAGAGGTGAAAAAATGAAAGATGTTATGATTTGGCCAATTTATTTGGATAGTGAAAAATCATTGAATGAAGGCAGAAAAGTATCTAAAGAGTATGCAATTCCAGAACCAAGAATCAAGGAAATCATAAAGGCCACTCAAAAATTAAGATACAAATATGTTGCTGAAGAGGATAAGGCCTATCCTGGAGAATGGTATAATAAATCTGGAAGAGTTATAATCACCACAGACGACAGCAAAAAGGAAATCCTGATAAACTTATCCAATACAATTAAACAAACAAGAGAAACCAGACAGAACAATAAATCCAATAATAAAAAGGGTAAAAAGGGAAAAAGACGTAACAACTAGTTTAACTATAATTTAAAACTTTTAAAAAAATACTAGTTAAACTACGATTTAAACTTCCATAAAATAAAAATAAAAATAAAGGCGTTAAAATGACAGAAACACTACCACCAGAAATGAAAAAACAGTTCCAAGAAGCTATGGAACTCATAAAAAACAGCGAAAACATTAAAATCTATAGCCATACAGACTGCGACGGGATATCTTCAGGAGCTATTTTATCCAGCATTTTAGATAGGGAAAATAAGAAGTATGAAATTCAAATCGTTAATCTGGATTATTTGGAAGATGTGGAAATAGAGCATGAATTAACAATATTCTCAGATTTAGGATCAGGACAGCCTGTCGATAAAAATGCAAATGGAGATTCTAAAATACTTATTCTTGACCATCACCCTCCACTTCGAGACATCAATTACTGTGAAACAGTTGATTATGACACTTATCTGGAAATCAACCCAAATTTTTATGATATAGACGGTTCACAGGAAATATGCGGTGGGGGGCTATGCTATCTCCTTGCTAAGGAATTCGGATATAATGATTTGAGCTGGATTGGGATTCTGGCAGCCATTGGGGATATCCAAAATGGTAAAACCGGAAGACTGGAAGGATTGAATAGAACTATCCTTAAAGATGCTGAAGATGAGGGATTGGTTAAGGTCATAGAAGATGACATATCATTATATGGAAGGCAAACAAGGCCATTGGTTATTGCATTATCCTATTTTAGTGATGTGCAAATTTTTTCAAGCGACAATAATGAAGCCAAGAATCAGGCTATAGGATTATTAAGGGAACTTGGAATAGAACGTCAGAACCCAATCAATGGAAAAGCAATCAGATCCTGTGATTTGAATCAGGACGATAAGGAATCATTGATTAAGAGATTAGGCCAGATGATAACACTGCAAGTTCCTAAAAGATATTATAAATATGTTGAACAATTGATTAGGGGCGAAAGCTATGAATTCATAAAAGAAGAGGAGTATACCTTCTTGAGAGATGCCTCTGAATTTTCTACAGCAATGAATGCTTGTGTAAGAAATGAAAGGCCTGAAGTTGCATTGAAATTATTGGAATTGACCATAAAAAGGAATGAATATCTTGAATTTAGCAACTATGAAAAATTGGAGTATATTGAAAAGAACATAATGGAAGTGCTTGAAGAGCTTGAAAATGCCTGCGAATCATTAAAGAAACTTGAAGACTTGAAAAGAATTTTAATTGGACTGCATGAAAAAGTGGGACATATGAAAAATGACAGGCATATGACAGCTGAAAAAATCGATGAAATGGCAATAGATAGAAATACAGTACTTTTCAAGCTTGAAGATATTGAAATGGATGTGGCCGATGCAATGGAAAGACTCCAAAATGTTGAAAGAGGCAGAGAAATAGTGCTTGAAGAGCTTGAAGATATTTCAAAGGCACATAGAAGTTATTTGAGAGAAAGCATAGAGGCTATCGGAAACTCAGACTCCATTGTGGAGATGGATAATCTGCAATACTTTGACGGAACAGGCATAAGAAGCAATGTCGTTGGTACAATAGCTGGGATGACCCTTGGCTTTGGGAATTGGAGAAAGCCAATAATCGCATTTGCTCCAGTGCAGGAAGGAAGCGATAGCTTAAAAATCTCACTTCGTTGCTCTAAGCTTTTAGCATATGATGGAATACATTTCGGCTCAATCATCAGGGAAGTGGCCCAAAGTTTAGGGGGGAATGGTGGAGGCCACGATGTTGCCTGCGGAGCTTATATCCACAAAGACAAGAAAGATGAATTTTTAAACTTGATGAATGAAAAATTGGAAGGTAAATTGGTACTTGACTAGACATTCAATGCCAATTTATATTTTCTCACATTACCCTCTTTTTATATTTGACCAATAATTCAAAGGAAATTTACTATCCAAAATACTATTTTTTTATATTTGACCAATAAGTCAAAGACAATTAACTATTTCAGCTGCTATTTTTTTATATGTACATATATTAAGACTTTTTTACTTATATTCATTTTAAACATATTTTTTTAAGCAAATATCTTAAATAAAATTTACATTCAAATACACTTTAGAAAAAATTAAAATAAACTTTAAATATTATAAAATAGATAATAGATATTAAGTGAAAAATACATTTTTCAAAAAAAGAATCAGTGGTTACTATGGAGATATTACAAAAAAGAGGAGCATTGACTCACTTCCAAATTTTAGGAGAAATTTCTAAGCAAGAGCCAAACCTTAAGCAAAAGGACTTGGCTGAACGTTTAGGAATAACTATTCAAGCAGTTTCTGAAAATATTAAAACATTAACAGAACTCGGATATATCACATCCAAAGATGGTAGAGCACCTTATAAAATAACTCAAAAAGGAATTAATAAAGTTAAAAAAGATGCAATTACCTTAAGAAAATATTCCGATAGCGTTCTTGAAACCATGACCTATTATAAATCTACTTGGCCTGCCATTGCAAAAGAAGATTTGAAAGAAGGGGATGAAGTAGGATTATATATGGAAGATGGCAGACTATATGCATCCATAAATGCCCAAACCAATGCATATGCAGATGTAATATTGGATACTAAAAAAGGATTTGATGTTGCCTTAACCAATCTTAAGGGAACCATTGAAATAAAAGAAAGCAAGATTCTGATCATTACATTGCCTCCAATAAAACAAGGAGGATCAAGGTCTGCAGATATGGATTTGATTAAGGAAATCTATGAGAAGAAATATGAGAACTATGGATTAAGTTCCATCGACAAGGTTGCAGCCATCGGCACTACATCACATGTAATTGCCAACAACTTAGGCATTCCAATTGATATTGAATTTGGAGTCAGTGAAGCCGCTCAATCTGCTACAAGAAAAGGATTGAATGTCCTAATTCTTTCAATAGGAGACATGAGTAAAAACATTAGCAAAGACTTGGAAGACGCCAATATCCCATATCAAGTTGTAGATGCTAAAAAAACAATTATGGAAATTTAAAAATATGCCAATATATTTTTAAATCCCTTTCTTTTTTTTAAGACTGAGTTTAAAAATCAGATTTTTTTACTTTAAACTTAAAATCCTATTAACTTTTTAAATCAAATATTTTTTAAATTTAACTTTTTTCCAATGAAAACTTAAATGGCTTTTTCTTCACAATAACTTTGGAATCTGCATTTTTTACATTTATTAGGGTTTTTAGTAGGAATGGCATCCCTTTTGTTATCGATTAGCCTGTGTAAACTATTTATTTGATATCTGATCCTTTGTTCATTATTCTCATCAAATTCTTCATGCCAGAATATATTACCTGTTCCTCTTTCTCTTAATGCAGCTATGATCTTACGATTATCCTCACCTACCATACTTTTAAAGGCCAAACAGTAGGCACGAACCTGATTGATGGTTGATGGATAAGGAATATTTCCAGGTTTATCATCAATAATGATTATTTTTTCAGGAGTCATTCGAATTTCATCAATATATCCTCTGATTCCATTTTCAATATCAATTACAAACATTTCACGAGACAGAATCTCTTCTTCTTTAGACAAGTCAAAAGCGTCTTCAAAAGTAGAAGGCTGTGCAGTTTCCTTAAATTTTTCCTCTAATAATGCATGCCCTCTTGTTCCTTCAGTCATCTCTTTAGTTGGTGCAGTGCTTATTCCTTCAGAATATTCAAGAAACAAACTGTATTCACAATATCCTTGTGTATTTAACCAACTTATTGGAAAATTAGCTTTTTCATCAACTATTCGAACCATCTTAAAGTTTTCATGAGGCTCATAATCCAAAATATTAAATTCACTCATAATAAGTTTATTTTCCATAAAATCCCCCTAATAAAATAATAATTAAATAATAAAATAAGATTAGATAAAAAAAGAAGAAATAGAAAAAATTAAAAATAATTAATGATTTCCATTATCAAAAAACACATCAGCATCTTCACAATCAATGATTTCTATTGCTAAAAAACACATCAGTATTCTCTTCAACAACAGTAGTTCTTGTAATGCCGTCTAAAAGTCTGGTTTTGCCTGTAATCTTTCCAAGAAGAACATCAAAGACTATTGGGAACCAATAAATTTTAGAAAGGGACCTGATCAATGCCTGAGAATATGTAATTGAATAATCCCTTCCAAGTCTTCCTCTTCTTGGCACAGTCGCTTTAACCTCAATGAACATTAACCTTTTACCAACAGTTGCACCTAAATTCTTCTCTAAAATTGTGAAATATGCTAAAATCAAAATTGGAAGAATAAATACAAAATAATGGTAAATTTGGAACATATTCAAGTAGTTTATACCGAAATAAGCAAAATAGGATATTATCCACATAAATGCAGAAACTACAAAGAAATCAAGTATATAAGCTATTGTCCTTTTAAGAAATAAACCCATCGTGTTCACCATCTTACAAATTAATTAACATACTCTTGGAACAGGATCTGCAATAGGAGTTTCTAATATTCTTACTCCTCCAATTCCTGTTTCAATCAATACCTTATCATCATCAATAACTTCACCAATAATAGCTGCATCCTTACCATATTTGTCTGTCTTAATGGCTGCCAATATTTCTTCAGCTTTTTCAGCCTTCACACCCATCAAGACTTTTCCTTCATTGGCAACTTCGTATGGGTCGATTCCCAACATATCAGATGCAGCTCTAACTGCCTCTTTCACTGGAATAGCTTCATCCTTAAGCATAACTCCAACACCAGACTTGCGGGCCATTTCATTGATGCAGTTTGCAAGGCCTCCACGAGTTGGGTCCTTCATGGCAGTTACACCTCCCACTTCAAGAGCCTTGGAGATGATTCCCCACATCGGAGCAACATCAGACTTCAATTCAGTCTCAAAACCAAAGCCTTCCCTAAAGGACATTAAGCTCATTCCATGGTCTCCAACACTTCCGGAGATGATTATCTTATCTCCAACGCTTAAGGTAGAATCCTTAATCACTTCACCTTTTTTAGCTATTCCGATACCTGTGGTTACTATTACAATACCATCAAGCTTATCCTGTTCCATAACTTTAGTATCTCCAGTAATGACTGCAACGTCAGCTTCTTCACAAGTATCACTTAAGGATTTGATAATCTTTTCCAAATCTTCAATTGGAAAACCTTCCTGCAAGATCATAGCGTTTGAAATAGCTAAAGGCTTTGCACCCATTACAGAAACATCATTGATAGTTCCTGCAGCGGAAATTCTTCCGATATCTCCACCAGGGAAGAATAATGGGTTAACTGTATGACCATCAGTTGTTACAACAATTTCATAGTCTCCAAGAGGAATTGTGGCTCCATCATCCAATGCGTCTAAGCCATATCCTCCCTCAACTGACTTTTTTGATAAATTATTAAGAATGGTTTGTGAGATTAGATTTCCCATAACCTCTCCACCAGCACCATGTGACATTCCAATTTTCATTTTATCTCCTTAATGTATATAATTAAAATAAATAATTAAAGTAATTTTTTGAAATTAACTAAACTTTTTAAAGATTGTTTCATATCTTAAATAGTTTATAACATTATAATATATCTAATTAATATTAAATAAGTATTTGCTATTTATTGAAAAATTAGAAATTCATAAAAAATGCGAAGATGGGTGAAAAGAGTAAAAATATGTGAAAATTAATAAAAATAGTAAGAATATATGAAAAATGAAAAGAATCTCTGTTTATTGATGACAAAAATAATAAAAATAGTGAAAATAGTTAAAAGTTAAATACTCTCAACTATGGAAAGATTTTAATCAAGATTTTAGCCAAATGCTAAAAGCTTGAATCTATTCTACAATAACCCCGTTGATAACACCATCTTGACCAGGTCTGGAAGTGACTTTTGCATTACCGATTTCGGTTTCTACAATAGCACCTTTAGTGATGATGTTCCTTCTTACGTAGTTTGGGTTAGCCTTGTTTTCAATTACATTTAGGATTTCTACAGTGTGAGCTTTACCTTCTGTATCAACAACATTAATTTGATTATCAAAAGATAATCTGTGTTTCTCGTTTCCACCACGAGTTCTGATTTTTCTTAATTTTTTTTCACCTAATCTGGTTTCTGCAGATTCTCTACCTAATTCGGATTTCCTTTTTCCACGGTTTGCAACTCTTCTAGCACCAGATGGAGATCTGGTTGATTTTCCTTGACAAATAGCCATAACAATATCCTCCGTAATATTATTTTTCCGTAATCTATGTAATTATTAAAAATTTTTTAATTCGAAATAATCTTCAGTAAATTTACATAAAGTAAACTAATGGAATAATATTTCTAAAATAAAACTCAAAAAACAAGCTTACCGCTTTGCTTGATAAAGAGATAAATCCAATAAAATATCTTATTTTATTAAAATTTATTTTTTATTTATTTTTTAAAAATTGAGAATGAATTCTCTAAATAAGCAAGTTAATTAATGATTCTTACTGCAAGATAAAATAAGAATGTATATATTTATATTCAAAACTATATATAAAGGTAACTATTTTTAGAACCTTAAAATCGAGAATAAAAATAAAAAAGAGAAAAATTTTAAAAAATCTTAAAGAAATAAAAAAAGAGAAAAAATAGAAAAATGTTGAAAATTAGAATAGCTTATCTTCAACAATTTCTCCTTTATTAATTTTTTCAGCAGAGTTATATGCATCAATTATTGACCATAGCCAAACCAAAAGATAAATAAGTCCTCCAATCAATATTAGGGTTAAAACTAGTGAAACAATTGCCAGAATTATGAAATAAGTTCCTTTAGTGGAATTGCCATTATAGAATTGCCCAAGACCTGGAAAAACAAATGATAAGATTACTGAAACTATAGGCTCCTTTTTTACAGGCAAACTTTGGCCCATGGCTTGAGGACTAATGGTGCTTTTAGAAAGATCATTTAGATTAAACCCACAATTTGGACAGAATTTAACAGCCTTAGATAATTTTTCTCCACAATTTGGACAAAAGTTTTTAGGATAATCTTCATTTAGGGAATCTGTAGATTGTCCGCAATTTGGACAGAATTTTTCCCCATGATTCAGCACAGTGCCACAATTAGCACATTTAATAGATTCATCACTCTCTTCTTTAGATTCGCCAGATTCCTTGGAATCGGTGAAAATTTCCTCATCTTCCTTAGTTTCGTCAGACTCTAAAGTAATCAATTCATTGCTATTGTTTCCATTTTCATTTTGGACAGGCACATTAATGGATTTTTGAGAAAAGTCCCCATCCAAAACAAGATCCTTTGAATCATCATTGGATTGTGAAATAGGCTCTACTTTTGATAAGTCTGCTCCACAATTTCTACAAAACTTATTTAAATTATCCTGTTCCTTACCGCAGTCAGGACATATAATAGTTGTCATAAAAACCACCGAAAAATAATTATAAAAAATTATGAATAGCTAATAAAAAAGTATGGATATCTATAAAATAAAAAATTGAAAGCCTAAATTGACAATGCATTAAAAATTGAAGTCAAAATCGGCAATGGAAAAATGGCAGATAATGCAAATACCCTCTACAAAACAGTATCCACATCTGAAATGCTATCTAAAACAATAATATCAATATCCTCTTCATTCACCCTTTCCTTCTCTTCCTCATCTAAGGTGGAATTAACAAGAATGGCGCTCATGCCTGCATTGACTGCACCCATACAGTCAACATCTAACTTATTTCCGACCATAACACTTTTTTTAACATCACATGCCATTCTCCTGCATGCTTCAATATATATTTCAGGGTCTGGCTTTTCAACCCCCACCTCTTCTGAAGTAATTACAATGTCAAAAAAGTGGTATAGATTCAATCTAACCAATTTTTCCCATTGCTTGATAGTTATCCCATTGGTAATGGCTCCTAATTTATATCCCTTACTTTTAAGATATATTAATATTGCACTTGTCCTTGGGAAAGGCCTTAAAAGTGCAAATTTGACATTATGATAAGTTGTCATACCAATAGCAACTAAAAGAGGATCCTCTTTGCCTAAAACTTCCTCTGTTAAGATATTAAAGTGTTTAGAATAATTTGAACCCTTATCTTTAATAATGTCCTTTAGTAGATCATATGCTTCATCTGGCTCTAAAGGCAAACCATTATTACACATACTTTCAATAGCCGCATGTCTTGCTAAGTCTGCAAAACTTGAAGTATCCACAAGAGTATCATCAATATCGAAAAATACAGCTTTTGTCATCATTACACCAAAAATAATAAATGTTTCCTATCATTTAACTACTAAATTTCTTTAATTATATATTTATTTTATTATTATATAAAAATTCCTAAAAATTATTTATAAGTTTAAATATTTGCAAATTCAAATTAATTAAGGATTAAAAGAAAGCATCCAAACTTTGTTGACGTTCATTAGATGATAATTCCCTTAATCTCTCTTTATCATAACCTAAAGGCTCCATCATTCTTGAGACAGCAGGAATCAACTGATTTTCAATATAATACTCCTTATCATATTCAACCCCTTCACTATATTCATATGGAACTGCCCTTTCACTAATTGATCCTTTGCCTTTACTGATTATATATTGGACAATGGTTCCCTTTCCAACCTTAATGCCATGGGCTTCTATCTCACGAGCAGCTATAACATGAGGCCCAACTTGCTTATAATCATCAAGATTTTTAGTGATTTGTGTATGAATGATTAATTCTTTCCTATCCAAATTCCCAGACTTGATCTGTTTAAGCACTTTGCTGATAATTTTTTCAGCTTTTTTCACATCCCCCTCCTTCAATATAGCCATCAATATATCCTCTTGAGTCTTTTTAGCTATTGGAGCCCAATCTCTTCTGACAAGTTCCAAACCTTTTGCAATAATTTTCCCATCTTCAATTACTGCATATCTCTTTTTGCTTACAAAAAAGCCTCGCCTATAGAACCCTTCAAATTCCAATTCCATAGTGTCCGGCAAGGACCCATTAAAATAAGATAAAAACTTATCCTTCTGTACTTTTATCTCATTTTCAATAGCTATCTGTTCTGGAGATTCAATCATTCTAACACCTGTATGAAAATAATAAACACAAAATAAAACCATATTTTCTTATATTTCACTGCTTATAATTATTTATGGTTTTTCTCTTTTTAATAATTATTGATTAAAAAACTTAAATTGATTATTATGGTCTTTCTCTTTTAATGGTCATTGATTAAAAAAAAAAACTTAAATGGCCTTTCTCATTTTAAATATTGTTTAAGTAATTATCTTATAGATATCTTATAACTATCATATAGATATAAGGAAGATAAGTATTTTATATCTAATATCAAATTATTAGATATAGTATAATATATTAAAATAAGAATTTAGGAAGCAATATCTTAATTAACACAATTTAATAAAAATTTAGGAAAATCTTTCTTAAATCAGGAAAAGCAATTCTGAAATTAGGAAAGTCTCTTAAATTAAGATAAATTAATATATTATGACATTGAAAAATATATAAAACTTTTAAAAAAAAATTTTTGGGATACTATGAAAGACTCTGAGAAAATTATTATAGAATTCGTAAAATTGTCTAAAAATCGAGAAAAAGTTCTTAAAACTTTAGAAGGAGAAACATTAAAACCGTCAGATATTAGCAAAAAAACTAATATCCATAGAAATAATGTTAGTCGAACCTTAAGCCAACTTAGAGAAAAAGATTTGATTCGTTTATTGAATCCTGAAAATAAACGTGGCAGATTATATGAATTGACAGAATATGGTGAAAAAATTTTAAATCTTATGAAATCTGAATAGGTCATAAAATTTAAAATCTGAAAGCTTAAAAATTAAAGTTGAAAAAATTTAAATTTTTTCTTAAATTTCTATTTCTAATGCAATTGGACAATGATCAGAGCCCATTATATTAGACTTGATATAAGATGCTTTGACATTGTCTTTAAATTCTTCATTTACGAAGAAATAATCCAGTCTCCACCCTACATTTCTTGCTCTTGCACGAGTCCTATAACTCCACCAGGTATATTGGTCCCTTTCGTTTTCATGGAACATTCTGAAAGTGTCAATATAACCATTATCCAAAAACTTAGTTACCCATTCCCTTTCTATAGGCAGAAAACCTGATACATCTTCATTGGCTTTAGGCCTGGCCAAATCAATTTCCTTATGGGCTGTATTTAAATCACCGCAAATAATTAGATTATGGCCATTATCCCTTAAATCATTAGCATAATCTAAGAATGCGTCATAAAAATCAAGCTTGTATCTTAACCTTTCATCATTCATGCCACCATTAGGATAATAGATATTCAAAAGAGTGAAATCATCGAAATCCAATCTTAGGAGTCTTCCCTCAACATCAAATTTTTCAATTCCCATACCATTATAAACCTCTTTAGGTTCAATGGAAGTGTAAGTGGCTACACCACTGTAGCCTTTTCTCTCTGCAGAATTAAAATAACTTGTATAATCAGGAATATTGACTAATTTTTTAGGCAATTGATCCACTTGAGCTTTAGTTTCTTGCAAACAAACTATATCCGCTTTTTCTTCATTAAACCAATCAAGAAAACCTTTTTTATAAACGGCTCTGATACCGTTTACATTCCAGGAAATAAGCCTAAGATTTTTCATAAATATCACGTTTAATCAAATTTAACACCTTCTTCTAAAGGAACATCTCTTAACCAACTAATGTCACTCTTATAGAGCATCCTAATATCAGACAAATCATATCTGATCATAGCAAGACGTTCAATACCTAAACCAAATGCTAAAGCAGGAGTGTTGATGCCTAAAGGTTCCAATACTTCAGGCCTGAACATTCCACATCCACCTAATTCAATCCAACTTTCCTTTTCTTCCAAGTAGATTTCACATTCTGTGGAAAGATAGGTGTAAGGGAAATAAGCTGGACGGAATCTTACTTCAAATCCTAATTTCTTATAGAACTCCTTTAGAGTGCCTAATAAGTTTTGATAATTAATTCCAGGAGCTGCAACCAAACCTTCCACTTGATGGAATTCAGGCAAATGCTTGTAATCAAAGGTCTCCCTTCTGAATACTCTGCCTACTGAAAACATTTTAATTGGAAGGTTTCCTTCAGCCAAACATTTTGTGGAAATTCCAGTGGTGTGAGTTCTTAAAACAGATTGGCGAGCAATATCTGCATCCCAATCATAATTCCAACCTTCAGAAGCAGTATTTCCACCATCTTCATGTGTCTTAGCCACTCTTTCCACAAGCTCATCATCCGGCAAATCACAGGTTAATGGGTTTTTAACATAAAATGTGTCCTGCATTTCTCTGGCAGCATGGTCTTGAGGTTGGAACAATGAATCAAAATTCCAAAATGCAGAATCCAAATAATCACCAGTGGCTTCTGTAAAGCCCATATTCAAGAAGATTTCCCTAATTTCTTGAATGATTCTTCTTAAAGGATGTTCCTTTCCTGGAAAGAAGATAGGATATTCTGCATTAATGTCATAAGGCCTGTATTTCAAGTCTTTCCAAGACCCTTCCTTAAGTTGTTGGTGAGTTAATTGAGTGGCTTCCTCTTCAATAGTGAAACCAAGCTCTAAGATCTCATGACCTAAATCGGTTAATTCAAAACTGTGCAAGGTTGTTTTCTCTTCTGCAATAAGATTTTTTCTTTCTTTAAGTGCAGATAAACCTTTAGACATGTCCTCATCCAATTGCTCTTTAGAGATTTGTGCCTTTTCAATGAGAGATTTCAATAAGGATTCATCATCCCCTAATTTGTCTTTGCTTGATTCTCCCACTTCAGTGATGGACAAAACTCCCTTATCCATCTTAGCCCAACTTTTACGAACTAGCCAACCAATGGAAATGTTTATCTCTTTTTTATCAAGATTTTCTAAACTGGCCAAATCCTTCATAGCCAATTGTTTTTTATCCTGCAAGACTCTTAAAATTCTTCTTTCAGGAAGGCCAATATCAGCATATCTCTTACCGTTATCAGTTAGACTGAACTTCTCATGTGTCTCCTTATTAACAATGATAATTCCCTTAGAAGCTAATGATCCTGCAGCACTCATAACAGATTTGATATTTAAACCAGTATTTTCAGCTATTTCATCAGGAGTTGCATTTTCATTAGTTTCCAACTCTTTTAATAACTTTTTTTCATAAATATGCAATTCATTAATAATCTTATTAATATTTTCACTCATCTAAACACCAGATGTATTTTATAATCAATTGAAATTAAGTATAAATTTAAAATAATCCGCCATAGGATTATTTATAATAATAACTATTATTTTATAATATTATAATATATCTCTAATCTAATTAATAAATATATTCAAAAAATAGGGAATCAATAAAAGAATAAATAATGAAATAACTAAAAAAAAATAAAAAGAAAAAAAGTTAAAAAAACTAAAATAACAAAAAATAAAAAAAGAATGGGTGAAATAAATTATTAATCAAATTCCCTTGCAAGATATGAAAGGAATATGGATGCTGCAGTTAAATCAGCAGTAGTTCCAGGATTTAACTTATTTCCATAAAGATAATCATCAAATTCCAAAAGCTTTTCAACAAATGAGTCATCTTCCTTAAATGCTAGAAGTTCCTCTGCTTTCTTAGAAACAGACTCTGCCATTTCATTGCCATACTTTCTTGAAATTAATGTATCTGGAATTTGAGACAAAATAGTCATGAAAGTCAAGACAGATGCCTTATTAATGACATCAACATCATCATAAGATTGCCATGCATGAGAAAATGTAGGATACCCGATTTCAAAGCAAACAGGCATTTTATTAGTTAGCTCGTCAGCTAACCTATCCCATCCGGCTGAGATCTCCAAAACGTCAAACATGGTTTGATTGTTGGCACGCAATTCATCTTTAGCCTTTTCACTCTTTACATCGAATTCTTCCTGGTCTCCCATTCCACCTGCATCTGCAACATTAATGGCATCATAAAGGTTTACTGCATCATCAACAGTTGTAGCATCCATCAAACGGCCTACATTATCCTGAATTTCATCGAAGCTATCACTAATTGCAGCTGCAGCAGCTATTGGAATACACATCATCATAATTCCTAAATTAGTGTTTGTCCTAATCCATTTATTGGTCTCATTCACTGCTTGAAGAATGTATTTGCCTAATTCCGCTTTAGATAGATCATCAATTTCCTTTGACTGCTTAGCCACTTCTTCCATAGTATCTCCAATGACAACAGCACTAATTACAAAGTCTTGAAATACCATATCATCATAATTTCTGGTCCGGTGCACATTTCCCGGTTTTGGCCAGCCGCTAACCTCAAGAACAGAGGCTATTTGAGCTAATTTGGCAATTTGTTTTGCTTCCATAAAAACACCTAAAATATTATAAACAAATAATAATCATAAAAATTCAATTTTATAAGCTAATAAGAATCATAAAAATTCAATTACAAATGATCTAAAGCATATGGGGCAAAATTAGTTATGATTAAATCAGCACCTGCCCTTTTAATTGACAATAAAGATTCCATGATGGAATCCTCAGTTAAATAACCTTTTTCAATAGCTGCCATAATCATAGAGTATTCACCACTGACATTATATGTGGCTAAAGGCAATCCGAATTCTTCCTTTATGGTTTTTATAATGTCCAAATAAGGTAAAGCAGGCTTAACCATTAAAAAGTCAGCACCTTCAATGACATCAAGTTCAGCTTCCCTAATTGCTTCAAGAGCATTTGCAGGATCCATTTGATATGATTTTCTATTGCCTGCTGATGGTGCAGAACATGCAGCTTCCCTAAATGGAGCATAAAATGAAGAAGCGAATTTGACTGAATATGACATAATCATTGTATTGTAATAACCGTTTTCATCAAGAATTTCCCTTAATGCCTGAATTCTGCCATCCATCATATCAGAAGGTGCAACTATATCAGCACCTGCTTCCGCATGAGACAAAGCAACTTTTGCAAGATATTCCAATGATTCGTCATTTAAGATTTCAAAACCAAAGTCAGTGTCTTCATTTTTGGAAATAAGGCCACAATGACCATGAGAAGTATATTGGCATAAGCAGACATCAGTGATGACAACCAAATCAGTTTCCGCCTTAAGCTTACGAACAGTTCTTTGAACAATGCCGGTTTTCGCAAAAGCAGGAGAACCGATGGCATCCTTTTTATCTGGACTTGGGATACCAAAGACAATGATAGACCTTAAGCCCTTTTCCTCCAATTCTTTTGCATATGCTACACAGTCATTTAAAGAATACCTATATTCGCCAGGCATTGTGGAAATAGCCTCTTTTTCACCATCCTTCAAATCTTCTTTAACAAATATCGGATAAATCAAATCTTCTTTATTTAATTTAGTTTCACGTACAATGTCTCTAATTTTAGAGTTTTTCCTATATCTTCTCATTCTTGTTATTGGAAAATTCATAATTTCACTTCTTAAAGGTATTTGAAAAATAATTATTATAAATTAATTATTGTTAAATTCAAAATTTTCTATAGTTATTTAAACTATTTTATATATCTATTTATCAAATTAATAATATAAATTTTTATAAAACTTAAAATATATTAATTAAAATAAAAATATCTAATATTAAGAAAAAGTGAAAAAAAAGTAATGGAAAATTAATAAAATATTATAAAATGTTTTGAGGAATTTTATGACAAATACTATTGGAAAAATATTTTCAATTACAAGTTTTGGATCTAGTCATGGAAAAGCACTTGGAGCAGTTGTGGATGGTTGTCCTGCTAATTTAGAACTTAGTGAAGAAGATATTCAAATCGAATTAAATAAAAGAAGACCTGGAACAAGTGCCTTGACTACAGCCAGGCAAGAAGGAGATAAAATAGAAATATTGTCTGGAATATTTGAAGGAAAAACTGACGGAACCCCCATCACTGGAATCGTTTATAATGCCAATCAAAAATCTAAGGATTATTCAAACATTAAAAATACTCCAAGACCAGGACATGGAGACTACTGTTGGATGGAGAAATATGGAATATATGACTACAATGGAGGAGGCCGTGGAAGTGGCAGAATCACAATAGGCCATGTTATCGGTGGAGCCATTGCAAAAAAATTATTAGATGCCAAAGGAATAGCAATCACTTCCCATGTAGTTCAGATAGGAGACATTAAGGCAGAAAATATCGATTATGAAAACTTGGAAGAAAACATTAATAAAAACAATGTCAGATGCGGAGACCTTAAAGCTGCAAAACTTATGGAAGAATTAATCCTTTCTAAAAAACAAGAGGGGGATTCAATTGGAGGAATCGTTGAGACAGTAGCAACCGGAGTTCCTGCAGGACTTGGAGAGCCGGTTTTTGGAAAGCTTGATGGAGATTTGGCACAGATTCTAATGAGCATAAATGCAGTTAAGGGAGTTGAAATTGGTTTAGGATTTGATAGTGCAAAATCACCTGCATCAAAGACAAATGATGAATTTTACTACGATGATAATGGATATATAAAAACTAAAACAAATAATTCTGGAGGCATCCTTGGAGGCATGAGTAATGGCATGCCAATTATTTCAAGGATAGCCGTTAAACCAACACCTTCAATATCTAAAACTCAAAATACAGTTGATTTAGAGAAAAAAGAGAACACAACACTGGAAATTACTGGCAGACATGACCCATGCATCTGTCCAAGAGTTACTGCAGTGGCAGAATCAGCCACAGCAATTGTTTTAGCAGATCATATGCTTCGTGGAGGATTTATACACCCTACCAACTTAAATAAAGACATTTAAATCAAATAAAAATTTCATGAAAATTACAATTTTTTCATGAAATCACTTTTTTTATAAAAAATAATAAAAATTTTAATAAAGTTCTTATGATTAAGAACAATAATGAAAAGATAGAAAAATAAAAAATAATTATAAAAAAATATTAAAAAAATAA
>JAUNXF010000105.1 GCA_030539935.1 Methanobrevibacter sp. | reverse complement strand
TTAATCATTTTTTATTTTTTTCATATTTTTTAGAATTATCAAATTTTAACTATTATTTGAATAATCTTTCATTATAAATTAAGAATTATGCATAAAAAACATGATAATTTAATATAATTTATAATGATTTTTAATAAAAAATCAATATCTTTTTATATAATAATGTATAAATCAGTAAATAATAATGTTAAATTATGATAAATCATTATAATTTATTTGAATTTATCATTATGATTTTTAATTTATAATGATATTTTTCAAATTTGACTGTTAAATTAAATTATTTAAGTATTTTCGTAATAAAATGCTCATATTTTTACTTTTTGGTGTCTAAAATGTTAACTTCTGTACAAAAGGAAATTTTACAGACTTTAATAAATTTGTATCAAAATTCTGATGGGAAATCCATTAAGGGTGAAGACATTGCTGAAGTAATGAATAGAAACCCTGGAACCATTAGAAATCAGATGCAATCTCTCAGAAGCTTAAGTCTTGTAAAAGGTGTGCCAGGACCTCGTGGTGGTTACAAGCCTACTATTGAAGCATACCATACATTAAACATCTCATTTACAGACAGCAATGCTAAAGTTCCTGTCTATAAGGAAAATAAAAAATTGGAAGATGTTTCAGTAGCTAAGATTGAATTTACAAGTGTGCCACATCCTGGCGAATGTGAAGCTGTCATAAAGGTCTTAGGAAGCATTAAAGATTTGCACCTTGGAGATATTATCCGTGTAGGCCCTACACCTGTCAATAATTTAGGAATCATTGGCGAAATTGTAGGAAGGGATGATATGGACAATATTCTTCTTTTGGATATCAGCACAATCAGAAGCATTCCTAAAAACTCAGTTTATGATATAGCCACTTTAGACTTGATTTATTTAAAGCCTGGCGATTCAATTAAGGATGCTGCATGCTTGCTTTCATCAAATCATATTGATGGAGCACCAGTAATCACTGAAGGCGTAGCCATTGGTATGGTTTCATTGATTGATATTGTAAAAGCATTAGCTGAAGGTAAGGAGAATGAAGATGTTAGGGATATAATGTCCAAACGCTTGTTCTTCATTGATAAGGATACTAAGATAGCTACTGCTGTTTATAAGATGTATAAGTTCGGCATAAGCAGATTGATTGTGGTGGATGATGATTACACTCCTATTGGTGTAGTCACCCGTACTGACTTGATTGAAACAATCACCAATCTAAAGAATTTCCCATTATTGAATGATAACGATTTAGAAGATGAAATTTAGATTCTTTGCCTATTTTTAAGTTTTTAATTTTTCATCTTCCACTATTTTTTCTTATTTTTTTTTAAAATTTAACTGTTTTTTTATTAAACTTTATTTATTTTAAAGTACTATATTTTATTAGATATACTATTTTTAAGAATTATTATTGAGTTTGGATTGTATGAAAGTTGATCAATTAAAATTAAAGAAGGATATGACTGTCAGTGAATTAATGGAACAGTTTGACAAATCAGGAGTTTTAGGAGCTGGAAGAGTGGCAAGAGCTTCTAATCTGCTTGTAGATATGATTAATGATGAAGACATGGACATATTTATGAGCATGGCTGGCCCTATGGTTCCTGGCGGAATTCGAAATATTGTAGCTGATTTAATTAGGGAAAGGAGAATTAAGGTTTTAATCACTAGTGGGGCAAATATTACCCATGATCTTCTCGAAGCCTTTGGAGGCAGACATTATCGTGACCTTGGCAGCAATGATGAAGAGCTTAATGATGCTGGAATTGGAAGAATAGCTGATGTCTACACCCAAGGGGAAGACTTTGAAGTTTTTGAGAGCGAAATAATAAAGATATTTGAAGTCATCAGCAAAAAGTTGGACAATGATGAGGATAAGGGAATCATTTCAATTCAAAGACTTTTAAGGGAAGTTGGGCTATTGATTGATGATGACAATTCCATCTTAAGGCAGGCAGCTCTAAATGACGTTTCCATCTTTGCTCCAGGATTAATTGACAGCATGTTTGGCCTTCAGTTATGGATGTTTACACAAGACCACACGCTTGTGGTGGATGCTGTTGGAGACATGCATTATTTGTCTGACCTTGTATTTGAATCTGAAAAGATTGGCGCTATAATGTTAGGCGGAGGTCTCCCAAAGCATTATACCCTTGCTTCAAACCTTTTAAAGGGCGGAATAGATGCAGGGCTTCAAATAGTTATGGACAGACCTGAAACAGGCAGCTTAAGTGGTGCACCTTTAGAAGAGGCTAAGTCATGGTCCAAGGCAAAGCATGGTTCCGATTTGGTGACTGTTATTGGTGATGTGACTATCATCTTCCCATTGATAGTGGCTGATGCTCTTAATAGGATAGATTAAGTATATGGTGAGGACTTAATCTTTCTTTTTTTATTTTTTCAATTATTTTTTTATGTGGTTTGTTTTTCTATTTTTCTATAGGATATATTTTTCAAATTTATTTTTTTGTGGTTTGTTTTTCTATTTTTCTATAAGATATATTTTTCAAATAAGACTCTAGCTATTTCATAAGCTATTTCAAAGCATAAGAAGTAAATAAAGCTCCAAATATTCAACAAACCAACTAAAACAAGCAATAATATAACTACTTTTAATGTAAATCTGTAATCAAAGAAATATTCAAGGAACTTGCCTTTTTGATAGATTTTCTCATTGTCATTTCCAAGCTCATCGATTATGGCTCCAATCATGCAGATGATTATTGTAACAATGGAGAGTAATGTGAAGGACTGAAATCCAAGCAATATGAATGCAATTAAAAATGATGCCATTGTTGCTATATGATGAATCCCATCCACTTTCATGGCTAGAATATTCCCTATTAGGATGGCTAAGAATATGCATGCTGCATCCAAGTCAATGGAACATGCCAAGGCTGTAAACAATCCGCAGACTATTCCAAGAAAAATGGCTTTTCTTGCATCAGATTTTTCATCGTAATAGTCGTCTGAAAGCTTCATGAAGAAACCGGACAGGAAGTAGGAAATGGCTAAAACAATATTAAACAATTTAACACCTTTTTTAGAAAATGAATAAGTAAAATAAAATGAATTAAAGGTTTATCGAATGGAATCAATGATATCCTTGGTTGCTTTTTGTGGGTCTTCTGCATTGTATATGGATCTTCCAATGATTAATGCATTTGAATATCTCAATGTTTCCTTAGGGTCTCCTCCTTGGGTACCAACTCCTGGAGAGATGATGAATGCTTCTTTTCCTACGATTTCCCTGATTTGGGATAATCTGTCAAGTCTGGTGGATGGTGCCACATAATTGTCAATCCCCATCTTAACGCCCATTCTTGCAATTTCATCTGCATCCTTTTGCAGGAACTTTACAGCTCCAGGGTGAGACATTTCAGTAAGTAGAAATACATCGGTTCCATGTTCCTCTGCAGATATTTTACAGGCTTCTACACTGTCGGGACCTACAAATCCATGGCAGATTATTGCATCTGCACCTGCATTAAAGGTTTGGTTAGCTATCTTTTCATTGGTTGCTGGAATATCTGCAACCTTATAGTCGCAGATGACCTTATAGTCAAAGTTGTCCTTAAAGAAACCGATTGTTGACAATCCTTCAGCAAGGGTCAATGGATATCCTATCTTGATTGTATCAATGTATTCGTTAATTGATTCGCACACTCTTTCCGCTTCATTCAAATCCATCAGGTCCATTGCAAGAATAATATTATTTTTTACATCCATATTATCACATTATCTTTCATTTATAATCCTAATATTATATTGTAGTTAATTCGTTTTAATTGTTTTTATAATTTTATATAAAACATAAAAGTATATTAAATTAATCAAATAAATAGATTATATAAAATATTGCTTTTTGAATTTAATCTATTTTTAATCTAAATTACTTTAAATGAGGTTATGGAAGTGTACACTAAACATAAGATATATGCAGGCATCTTTAATCTTTTTAGGAAATTTCCTCAAAAGGATAATAAGATAACTCTTTTAACAAATAAGAACCACTCATTTGAAGTTAATTTGGAATATATTGCAAAGGAATTGGATAATCGAAAGACTAAAGATGGAAGGGATTATGAATATAATTTCATTGAAAAGGATTCATTGTCATTAAATAATATCCGTGATTTTGCAAGCTCAAAATACGTATTTTTGGTTGATAACTTCTTCCCACTTGCCTTTATGGATGTGGATGGGATGAAATGGGTTCAGTTATGGCATGGAACAGGCATATTCAAGAAATTCGGCTATGATCTTTTGAATGATGAGGATAAGAAAGTCATGGAGATGTTTTCCCCCAAATTGGACTTGGTGTCTGTAAGCGGTGAAAATGTGGTGGATATCTATTCAGACAACTTCCATGTTGACAAATCAAAGGTAAAGCCCTTTGGAGTTCCCCGAAATGACTTTTATGATGATGAGCATTTAAGTGATGATTATATCTCTAAGTTAAGGCAATCCTTTGAAAGGGACTATCCTCAGCTGTTTGGCAAAAAATTGGTTCTTTATGCTCCCACATTTAGGGAAAATCCTAAAAACAATGCTGTTTTTGATTACTTTGACATTGAAAAATTCATTGAGGAATTAGGTGATGAATACGTTTTAGCGGTTAGATTGCATCCCAACTATGTAAAATATTGTGATGAGGACCATCCGATTGATTTGGATGATTTGACAAATAGATATGATATAATCAATTTTACCGGATATAAGGATGAGCAGAAGCTTCTCTTATTGGCTGACATCTTAATAGCGGATTACTCTTCAATCATGGTGGATTATACTATTCTACAAAAGCCAATCATATTATTTGATTATGATTTGGAGGATTACATCAATAAGGAACGTGGATTTTACTTTGACTATAGGGAAATGGTTCCTGGAAAGATAGTTTATGACATTGACGAATTGATAGAATCAATTAAAGCTGAGGACTTCAGATTAGAAAAGTTGGAAGAGTTTTCTAAATTGCAATTTGGTGAATTCAAGGCCAATTCTTCTAAACTTATTTTAGATTACATTTTAGAGGATTAATGTTATTCTTTTTTGATTTTTACTATTTTTCCCTTTTTTTTCTA
>JAUNXF010000032.1 GCA_030539935.1 Methanobrevibacter sp. | reverse complement strand
ACTTTTTCACAAATCTTCTTAAGATGGTTTTTCAATAGGGCCCTAATGGATTCAAATGTCCCTAAGATTTGATTTTCAATAGGACCTTAATGAATTTTAAAATTAGTTTGTATTTCAATCCATTTTTGTTTCCCTTTTCCATCAATTCAATTTCATTTAAGAAGATCTTATTCTCATCCTTTGAATTGTCTCTGCTTAACCATAAACTTATCCAATTCAATAAGTAGGGATTTAAAAACAAGTCCTTATTTCTAATGCCATGCTTGTCACAAAGCTCTGAAGATAGTCTATAGGCCCTAAGGGAATCATCAACCAATCTAAAGTTAATGTTTTTTGTAACTGATTTGTCTTCCACATTCAATCTCATAAAATAGTTGTAGACAATCTTATTATTAAGGAATAGAATTCCCTTTTCACTTTTAAAGTATGATTCCAATAAGAAGTTCAAGTCTTCAGCTGAAACGCATTCCGGAAATTTGATATTATTGCCTTTTATCAAATCGGTCCTATATATCTTGGTCCAAAATGATGGCAACATCTTCAGTATAGCTATTTCATCCTTTTTCTCTTCTTTTATGTCTTTGATAAAGATTTCCTCATTATTTTCCTTGTCTATTGATTTCCCATAAAAGAAATGGCTTATTATGTTTTTCCAAACAAAACCTAAGACTCCTTTAAAGTTAGACCCTTTCACTAAGTCATCAGGATAATCAACATAGGGCCTTTCTAAGCTATCGGTATATGGGGTATAGGATTTTCGTAAAAGATTCTCTTCCGGATAGTGTCTGAGATATCTTCCAAATGCTATATCGCAGCCGTATTCATTGATCTTATTGTATAATGTTTCACAAGCGTCCTTAGGATATGTGTCATCTGCATCAATGAACATCATATATTCGCCATTTGCATGATCCAGTGCAATATTTCGTGAACCAAATGGCCCTCCCATATTTTCGGCTGAATGGATTGCCTTCACAGTTTCCTTATGGGTTTTTTCATTCACCCTTTCTTTAAATTCCTCAATGATTTCAAATGTATTGTCTGTGGAACAGTCGTTTGAAATAATGATTTCCAGATTTTCAATGCCTATTGTTTGTTCAAGCAATGAATCTAAGGTTAAAGGAAGATATTTCTCTCCATTGTAAACCGGTATGATGATGCTTATTTTGAATTGGCTTATGGAAATTCCTCCTTAATGGTCCTACTCCTTGTTGTTCAGTTCCCTAAACATCAAATCAATCATGTCCTTTACTGTATACCTTTCAGGGAAAATGTGCTTGACCTTGTATTCATCGAGTATTTTTCCGGTAATCGGTCCAATAGCCACTGTAAGTGTTGAATTGGATAATTTTTCCACCAATTCCTCCTTTTCATCATCCTTGGCTATTTTAAATAGGTTAACTACAGTGAGTGGACTTGTAAATGTTATTCCATCTATCCTCTCACCCAATATTTCCTTAATTAATTCTTCAATCTCCTTTTTGTCTTCAGGAATGACTGATTTATAGCTTTCAGCAAGTATCACTTCAGCCCCCATATCTTTAAGGCCTTTAGGTAAAATAGTCCTTGCAGAAAATGTACGAGGCACTCCAACAATTTTATTATTTAAGTCGATTCTTTCAAATTCTTCAAGCAATCCTTCTGCAGTATAATCTTTTGGTATAATATCTATATGGAGTTGTTTATTCATAGCTACTTCTGCAGTTTTTGTACCAATGGTTGCAATCTTGCAGTTAGGATTCAGGCTTTCTAAAAAGTTAGGATAAAAGTTGAAGATGGAATCGATTGAACTGACTGATGTGAATATTAGCCAATCAAGTTCATCGGATCTGTTCATCAATTCCTTCAATGAATCAGTGTTCTCTAATTTCAATTCCAATGTTGGTACGATTACCGCTTCCCCGCCATAATTTTCGATGAATTCCTTTGCAGCTTTGGATCTTTCTTTAGGTCTTGTAATAGCTATTCTTTTTACCATATTTCCACATCTTGAGATTATAATTAATATTATGTTTTGAATTATTTATTAGTTTATCTGGTCCTTATATTAGAGAGAAATTTTCATTTAATACTTATTTAAATTTATATAATACTTATATCTAAAATTATATATGTAAAAAAATATGTATAAATTTTTTTAAAATTGTGTCATCGGCATAATTTTTTATAACATCGGTTATTAGTGATATTGATGAAAATTTTATTTTTAAACTTACCATATGAATTCAATATAAGCAGGGCAAGCAGATGGCCTGAAAAGACTAAATCAGGCACATTATATTATCCCTACTGGTTGGCATACTGTGTTGGTGTATGTGAAAGGGATGGGTATGAATGCAAATTGGTTGATTGCATTACCAAATCATATTCCATAGAAGAGACTATTGAAGAGGTCTTAAGTTATGAGCCTGATTATATTATGGCTGAAATAACAACCCCTACCTGCAGTTATGATTATAATGTTATCAATTCAATTAAAAAAGCTTATCCTAAAGCTAAGATACTCATTGGGGGAACCCATGCAACCATCTTGCCAGAAGCAGTTCTTAATGAATGTTTAGGTATTGACTATATCCTTCGTCAGGAATATGATTATACTGTAGGTGAGATCATATCCTCTGATGATGTCGCTTCCGTTAAAGGCGTATCCTATAGGGTAAACTCTGATGGTGTCGATTTGGCAAGTTTGGATGATGTAAACCTGTTGTCTGGTTCTGGCTTAAATGATTCCAGTTCATCTGACTCAGATGGGGCTATTGATTTTGAGATAAGGCATACTGAAGATAGGGACCCTTTGGACGATTTGGACAGCCTCCCATATGTTTCAAGGGTATATCAAAAGTATTTGAACTTTGATGATTATGCATATGCATTTGCCCAAAAGCCAATGATTCAAATTGTATCTTCAAGAGGATGCCCAAATCAATGCAATTTCTGCAGCTATCCATCTACAATGGGTGGAAGAATATACAGGACAAGGTCTGTAAGCGATTTGGCAGATGAGTTTGAATATATCTTGAATGAGCTTCCGGAAATCAAGGAGATATTCATTGAAGACGATACATTTACAGTTAATCAGACAAGGGTTATTGAGTTTTGCGATGAAATCATTAAAAGGGGATTGAAGCCTGTTTGGTCCTGCAATACAAGGGTTGACTTGACTTACGAGACCATGAAAAAGATGAAGGATGCAGGTTGCAGACTGCTTGTTTGCGGTTATGAATCAGGCAATCAGGATGTATTGAATGAGATTAAAAAGGGAATCACCATTGAACAATCAAAGGCATTTGCAGAAAATGCAAGAAAACTGGACATTAAGGTATTTGGCTGCTTTATGATTGGACTTACTGGAGATAGCCTTGAAACTATTGAGGAGACATATAAGTTTGCCCAATCCGTTTATCCTGACATGTGCTTCTTCCAGCAAGCGGTGCCTTTCCCAGGAACCGGATTTTATGATTGGGCTAAAGAAAATGGCTATTTGATTACAGAAGATTATTCAAAATGGTTAAATGAAGACGGTTATCTAAATTGCCTTGTAGATTATCCTTATGCAGACCATAAGGAAATTGAAAAATTGAGGGACAATTTGATGAGCAAGTATTATTTCTCCTTTGCCTACATTGTAAAGACTTTCTTGGCAAACCTTGATTGGGTTGAATTCAAGAGAGTTATGCGTGGAGGAACCCAATATATTGCATTCAGGGTAAAAAAAGCTTTAAACAGGTCTGATAATTTGGATTAGCCTATTTTTTAAAGTTAGTTTTTTTAATTATAATTTTATTATTTTTTATTTTTTTTTAAAATTAGTTTTTTTAAATATATTTTTATTATTTTTTATTTTTTTTTAAAATTAGTTTTTTAATATTTTTAATAAAGAAAAAAAAGAAAAAAAAGGAATTATCACAAATTGTGATAATTTTATATTTTAAAAGCTTATCTATTCTGCATCAGAATATAATAAACCGTATGCTCTGTTTTCAAAGAAGGTTACATATATACTGAAGATAGCGGTTAAAATGCCTCCAACGATATCAGAGATTTGTCCGATTCCGCCACCTATAGCGGTTAAAATGTAACCAATGACTGCTACGATTATAAGTACAAGGATAACTTTGACAATTCCGATTTCTTTGAGGTCATTAATAACTTCTCCAAAGTTTAAAGCTTCCCCTAAACTTTCGGTTTTTGCTAATCTGCATTGTGCAATCACTAAAAGTACAGCAAAGACAATTAATAAGATAATTCCTATTATTGCTAAATATTCATTTATTGCACTTAAAAGTGCCATAACTATAATTGGAATGATCATATAAATGAATGCTAAAACAATTAATTTTAAACCATTGATTATTTGTCTTTGAGGATTAATTTCAGGAGCTCCATCTTCTCTGTTGACAGCTATCTTAATAACATCCAACATGTAACCTGCAATTAATATGACTATTGCGAGTGCAATAATTATTCCAATGATTCCAAGAATTCCTAATCCGCCTGCTGCGGCTCCACTAGCTTGACTTGCGCCGACAAATCCAACACCAGTAAATATTAATGCCAATACTGCAACAATCATAAGTGCTACATAGATTACTAGTGCTTTTACATTATTAATAGGATACATTGCTGCATCTTTAATAATTTCCATAATTTCCATATTAAACACCTCTTTTCTTTAAGTAATTCACTCATAAACTCTTAAATAGAGTATGATTATCATTTTATAACTCGTTAACTCGTTAAAGTGTACTTGAGCAATTATTAAATTTGTTTTTAATGATATTTAAATGTAATGTATTATTTAGCTTATTTTTTCTTTATTTTCCTATTTTAGATATGGTTTTAATCTAATTTTTCAAATATTGTTCAGATATTAAAGTTTGGTTTATTTCAGAAAATAATTTTTATTTTTTAAGTTTATAAATTAGAAATATCCATTTTTTTCAATAATACTAATTTCAATCAGGAGTAATATCATTGCAAGGATTGCTCCACCTAACACATCACTTGCATTGTGAACCCCCAAATAGATTCTGCTTATTCCAATCAGAATAGGCAATAGGACAAGCATTGTTGAAGAAATGATCTTTAGGCTTTTGTCCCCTTCCCATTTTAAAACAAAGTACAATAGGATTCCGCATAATGAAACTGAAGCTAAGGTATGGCTGCTTGGAAATGAAAATGAACTTTCAGTTGCCAATTGGAGTATTTCAGGTCTTGGCCTTTGTATGATCATCTTCAATCCTTCACTGAAAAGGCTGTTGAATGTGACACAAGCTGCAATGACAAGTCCGATTTTCCTCTTTTTCAAATGGAATGTAATTATCAGGGCAATTATACAAATTCCGGCTATGGAAGCTTCACTGCCTAAAAAGGTAATTGACCGGAAGATATTTGTTAAGCCATCGTTCATGTTCATGGCCAGAAGATTATAGATTGAGATATCAAAATTAGCTATTGAATCGGTTTTTATTAAAAAAAGGATTATAAAAAAGAAGAAGCTTAATATGCCAATCATTAGGGATTTCTTATTCATTCTATCACTAAAATAAATTTTTAAAAAGAGATATGGCTTTCACCGTTCTGCGCTTTTTGATTTTTGTAGTTTAGAGGCCTAATAAGATTAAAAAAAGTTTTAAAGGATTTGAATGTTTTATTCAATTCCCTTAATTTCCTTAAATACGTTGATTACATCGCCAATGACAAGTATTGCAGGTGTGTTGATTTCCTTGTCGGCTATTGTCTCAAGGGTTCCGAAAACGACCCTCTCATTTGGAAGGGTTCCGCTTTCAATTGCACATGCAGGGGTTTTAGGGTCTCTATATTTCATGATTTCCTCTGTGTTTTCCTTGATGTTTCCAATTCCCATAAGGATTATTAAGGTGTCTGCGGTGTAGTCCCATTTCACCTGCTTGTCTTTTTTGGTTGGGTCTTCATGGCCTGTAACGACAGTGAATGAGGTCGCCACGGCCCTATGAGTTATTGGAAATGCCATGCTTGTAGGGGCTCCAATTGCTGAGGTGACTCCTGGAATGACTTCAAAGTCTATGTTTTCAGCTGCAAGTGCCAAAAGCTCTTCTCCCCCTCTGCCAAATACAAATGGGTCTCCTCCTTTTAGTCTAATGACATTCTCATGGTTTTTGGCTTCTTCAATGATCAGCTGATTGATTTCATCTTGGGTCTTATAATGTTCGCCTGCCTTTTTCCCTACATAAATGCGTTTGGCATCTTCTGGGGCATGCTTTAAGATTTCTTCATTTGCTAGATAATCATATAAAACAACATCAGCTTTATTTAAAGCTTTCACAGCCTTTAAAGTTATTAAATCAGGGTCTCCTGGACCTGCACCTATTAAATATACTGGCATATTATCTTTTCCCTTTGATAAGTTTAAAAATGATTATAGTTTTGAGGATATTGCTATTTTCTTGAAATTTGTTTGTAGAGGCTTTAAGATAGCTTAAATGCTATCTAACATGCCCTTAAAGAATTCAAGACCATCGTCTGAACCTAATAATTTGGTTGTAGCCCTTTCTGGGTGAGGCATCATTGCAAGAACAAGTCCTGATTCATCACAGACGCCGGTGATGGCTTCCATAGAACCGTTAGGATTCTTTTCGGCAAACTGCAAGACAATTTGGTCCTGATCCTTCATCAAATCAATGTCCTTTGTATAGAATCTGCCTTCTGCATGGGCTATTGGTATGTCGATGTTCTGGCCCTTTTCAAAGTTTTTGGTGAATGGGGTCTTGTTGTTGGCCACTTTCAATTTAGACCATTCACAATTAAATTTAGGTACTTCATTGGTAATGAACAATCCTGGAATGAGTCCAATCTCTCCAAGAATCTGTGCGCCGTTGCATATTCCAAGAACTGGCTTTTCCTCTTTAACAAGTGCCTTGACACCTTCAACAACAGGAGTGTTGGAAGCTATTGCACCTGCACGCAAGTAATCTCCATAGGAAAATCCTCCAGGTATAACAATTCCATCATAATCAGTTAAGTCTTCTTTATTCCACCAGATGTACTCTGCCTCTCCGCCTGCTAGTTCAATAGCCTTGTAAACATCGCGGTCACAGTTAGTTCCAGGGAATCTTATAATTCCAATTGCCATTTTATCACTTTATAAATATAATTAAATTCTAAAAATTACCGAAATCTGATTAGTCTAGTCACAGCCGCATCCACAACTTAAATCCATTTTAATAATGTTGATGGTGTAATTGTGAATAATTGGATTGCATAATAGTTTTTGACACATGTCATCCACCTTTTCTCTTGCGTCATCTTCTGAGTCCGCTTCCATTACAAAAGTAATTATCTCTTTTGTTTTGGTGCCTTTCACTTCATATCCTAAAAGAGCAAGGGACCTTTGAATAGTGGTTGCTTCTGGATTTAACATTCCTGCTTTCAAGGAAACTTTAACTTCAATGTCATACATCATTTATAATCACCTAAATTCAATTTTTTAATTTTTTATGTATATCAAATAATCCTTAATTTCATCAAGTAGCTTAAGCTTTAATTAAACAATTATTGTTGGATTCCCCATTTTTCCTTATCTTCATCAGTTAAAAGCCTGTTGAAGACCTCTTCATATGCATCAATGACTTCATTGTCCTTTCCTTGTCTGAAGAGTTCCTTGTCCAACATATCAAGGGTTTCTGCATCCCATAGCCTGCAGCTGTCTGGGCTTATCTCATCACCTAAGATGATGTTTCCGTCCTTGTCCTTACCGAATTCGATTTTGAAGTCAACAAGAATAATGCCAATGTCTTCAAACATTTTGCCCATAACCTCATTCACTTTAAGGGCTAAGTTTCTCAATTCATCCAAATCCTCTTGGCTTGCGATTCCAAGGGCAATTGCTATTGCATCGTTAAGCATAGGGTCATGGAACTCATCATCCTTAAAGTCCATTTGTATAAGAGGCGGGTTAAATGGAGCCTTATCCTCAAATGGGAATCTTCTAACAATGCTTCCGGTAGCTATGTTTCTTACAATGACTTCAATTGGTATCATGTCAAGTTTTTTGGCTTTCATTACGCAAGGCTCACACAATTCGATCAGTTGTGTCTTTACCCCTTCACTTTCAAGGGTTTCAAAGATCTTTGCACAAATGACTGAGTTGATGTAACCCTTTTGGCCCATGCTTTCCTTTCTAGCGCCATCGCCAGCAGTCATGTCATCTCTAAAATCGATTATGACCTCATCAGGGTTTTCACCTTGAAAAACGCTTTTGGCTTTTCCTTCATAAAGTAAATTTTCAGAATCCATTTTAATCCTCATTTAAAATCATTTTTTTCAATAATTCCTAATGAACCTTTATAATTTTAAGATTATTTCTTTAATAATTCATTATGAATCTCAATAATCATTTTAAAAAATTCAAATAATTATAATATATAATTTTATATTTATTATCATTAATAAATCTAATTTTAATTTTAATGTTTTTCCGGAAATTTCATTGCCATTCTTGAAGTTCATGATAATTTTAGATGATTCCTTGAAATTTTATATTATGGTTTGCAGGAAATTATAGAAAAGTAGTTATATGTAGATTTTATATTTATGGTTTGCAGGAAATTATAGAAAAGTAGTTATATGTATAAATAAAATATAATAATAAGAAAAATGGGGATTTTTCTAATTGTTTCTTAAAAATATTGGTGATTGTTTTTTATGAAAAATGATTTGGATAATAAGGATAACTCTATTTTAAAGGATTCCATGTCTGAACAGGAATTGTCAGAATATATAGTTTCATCTTATGATTCTGGCAGGACCATGTTGGAGATTGCACAGGATATTGGCAGAAGCAAGATCTATGTCAGTAAGGTTATTCATCAATTCTACACTGATGAGGAAATCAAGGTTCGCCAATATGAAAAATTGAGGGGCAAGAATAAGCTTGACTTTTCAAGGTATAAAAGCACTTCCGGAATTTATAGGGTTAGCTTTGTTGAAAATAAGAGAAATGGTAATGATTATTGGTCTTATCAATATTATGAAAATAGCAAATTAAGAAGAATTGTTTCTGTTAATTTATATAAGCTTAAGATAATTGTTCAAGAGAAAGGATTGGATTGGATTGAATTTAGTGATGAAGCTCGTGATTTGGTTTTAAAATATAAGGAAACTTATGATGAATCATCCCTAACAAGAGAAAATAAGACAGGATTCTTTAGGGTGACTAAACGAAAAACCAATACAAAGCAAGGTTTTACATGGGTCTATTCCTTTAAGGAAAACAATCAGATTAATTTTGTAAGTTCCGTTGACATCAGCAAGCTCAAGTCTAAGGTTTTGGCTAATGGATGGGAATGGATTGAACTGACTGATGAAGCTACAAAATTAGTTGAGGAAAATGCGAAAAGGGTTCAGGATAAGTCTTAAATCTTTTTACAATTCCTTTTTTTTTAAATTATGTTCATAATCTATTTTTTTAATCATTGTTCCTAGCCTATCCTTTAAACCGTAGCATACTTAATTGATTTAATTATTTCAGTCATGTCTGATTTTTTCTATTTTTAGTTCATTTGGATTTATTCATATTTAATCAAGAATTTTTAGAAATATTTAATAAGTCTAATTCAAATAAATATAATATTATATTAATTTAAAAATTAAAATAAATATGAATGATTTATAAGGATTGAATGATTAGATTGGATTCTATAAATTGAAAATTTTTTGTTTAATGATTTAACTAACTTTATTTGGTGATATTATGTGTGGAATTGTTGGTTGTGTGTTAAAAAAAGATAATGTTGCTCCGATTCTTTTGGATTCAATTTCCAAATTGGAATACCGCGGATATGATTCTATTGGTTTGGCCACTGCATGTGAAGGTAAAATCCATCTTAAGAAGGATGCTGGAAAGATTATAGAGGTTGATTCCAAATTAAACTTTGCAGAGATGCCTGGAAACTATGGAATTGCACATGTAAGGTGGGCAACTCATGGGGATCCAAGTAAAGAAAATTCACATCCCCATTTGAATTCAGCAGGAACCATAGCTGTAGTTCACAATGGTATCATTGAAAACTATTTGGCCATTAAGGAAGATTTGCAGAATGAGGGCTATGAATTCAAATCCGATACTGATACAGAAGTAATTCCACACTTGCTTGATAAATTCATGAAGGAAGGCTTAGATTTGGAAAAGGCTGTTCGCAAAGTTATAGGTGTCATTGAAGGTGCTTATGCAATTGCAGCCATCTGCACAGACGAACCGAATAAAGTTGTTGCCACCCGTAAGGACAGTCCTTTGATTGTGGGAATTGGTGAGGATGAATTCTTTGTCGCATCAGATTCTCCAGCCATTCTAAAGTACACAAACAATATCGCATACCTTGAAAAGGGTGAAATTGTCATTTTGACTGAAGATGGAGTGACCTTTAAGGATGCAAATGATAATGTTATGAAGAAGGAGATTGATGTGCTTGATTGGTCTCCTGAAATGGCTGAAAAGGAAGGTTACGATCACTTTATGATAAAGGAAATCAATGAACAGGATGTTGCAATCAGAAACACTTTAGGCGAAAAGGATAAGATCAAAGCTATCGTTGATGAGGTAAAAGGAACAGTTAATAGGATTGTTTTTGTTGCATGCGGAACATCATATCATGCATCATTGATTGGAAAGTATTTGATTGAATCCTTAGTGGGCATACCAACAGAAGTTTTGCTTGCTTCTGAGTTCAAGTATTCCGCCAAGGCATTGAATGACCAGACTCTTGTCATATTCATCTCCCAATCCGGTGAAACTGCAGACACATTAAAGGCATTGGATGCTGCAAATGAAGTGTCTAAGACCTTAGCTATTGTAAATGTCAGAGGAAGTTCCGCTACAAGAAGGGCAGACTATGTAATTCAGACCCAAGCAGGTCCTGAGATTGGTGTGGCAGCTACCAAAACCTATGTTAGTCAATTGATAGCAATCTACCTATTCTCTGCATTGCTTGCAGATGACCAGGATTTGCTTAAGAGATTGGAGAAAGTTCCAGCATACATTGATGAAGTTCTCAAGAAACAGGGAATAATCCGTGAAATCTCCCATTTATACAAAAGGGATAATGATGCATTTTTCATTGGAAGAGGATTCTCTTACCCTATTGCTTTAGAGGGAGCTTTAAAATTAAAGGAAATCTCCTATATCCATGCTGAAGGATATGCTGCTGGTGAGCTTAAGCATGGTCCTATCGCTTTGATTGACAAGAACATTCCAGTAGTTGTGGTTGCACCTCCAGGAGATGACCATAAGAAGATCATGAGCAACTTGCAGGAAGTCAAGGCAAGAGGCGCTGATGTATTGGGAATTGGTGCAATCGGTGATGAGGATTTGATATCTGAATCTGACAATGTATTCTTGATCAATGCAGATGTTGACGATATCTTGGCTCCGCTTGTTTATATAGTTCCACTTCAATTGTTAAGCTATCATGTTTCCGTCATAAGGAATTTGGATCCTGATAAGCCTAAGAATTTGGCTAAGTGTGTGACTGTGGAATAACCCCCAAGCTTCGGACCCAAGCTTTTTGACCTTCGGTCAAAAACCTTGACCAAAATGTTATTAATGGGGTTTTAAAAATTTTGACAAAATTATTCCCATTAGTGGGAGACTATTTTTTTATTTTTTTATTTTTTGATTAGGGGAGTCTATCCTAATTTTTTCACTATTTTTATCTATTTTTAAAAAAAGAATTTATGAGCTTATTTTCTTCCGCTTCCAACCTTAAGAAGCGGAATTTTGCTCATGCAATAGATCAATAGCCAGCTTAATCCTATTATGATGACTGAACTTACCGGCAGCCATAGGTATGCATTGGTTTTCACTATCGGAGTTAAGAATCCGTCATACATTATGTAATGGAGCAGGATGTAATGTGAGAAGTATATTCCAAAACTGCATGATGAGAATAAGACAATCGCTTCTCCAATTTTCCTCTCTCTAATCATTTTTGCATCTTTTCTAATCCATTTCACACTTGCATACTTGAATGCGGTGAATAATCCGATGGTTTCCAAGATTACAAAGATGTCAAAGAAGTCGATTGGAGCCAAGGCATATCCTCCAAGTCCCTTTAGGTAGATTTTTGTAAAGTGTCCCGCTATTCCGATAAGGAATACTCCACATCCGATTGCAAACATCTTTTTGTCTGAATATTTGAACTGTTTGTTGTGAATGTAGGATCCCATGATGAAGTATCCGAGAACCGGGAAGAAGTTGAATATCACTCTGAAGTTGTATTTCATTTGAGGATAATCGAAAAAGCCTATTGTATAAAGAATTGAAAGTATGAATGTAATGAGAATCAGATATTCGGCTCCCTTCATTCCCTCTTCACGAATGAAGCTGCCTACAACTGGAATGAGCAGATAAACTCCAATCAATGACCAGATAAACCAGAAAGGTCTTGAATAATCCTGTACACCAAAGGCAGTATCCATAAAGTAGGTAAGTGTAGGGGTGTAATGCCATATCAGCACACCTGCAATGATATATACTATAATCCAAAAGAAGAATGGAAGGAATACACGCTTGAAACGTTTCTCTAGGAATTTCTTCACTTCATATTTTCTAGTTAAAAGAAGAGATCCGCTTACTGTAAAGAAAAGTGGAACGCCAATACGTGTAAGTGAGAATACTCCTGAGCAAAATAGCCAGCTGTAAAAGTCGTATGAGAATAGTCTGGATACATGTCCAATGACCACCAGCATAATGGCAAGTGATCTGACTTCATCTAGATACATTATTCTTTTGGGACTTATGCTCATTTTTTATCACTAGGGTTATATATTTTCTTTCGTGTTAATAAAGATATTTGATATTTTTTGGATTCTGCTAAAATCCTATTAAAATTATTAAATTTTCTCAAAAAGACCTACAAATTGATCTCCCTTATTTTTAAGAGATAAATACCTGAAAGAGTAATAAAGCAATAATGAAACAATTTTTTTAGGCAATCCCATTTCAACTTGAACATCAGAAGTATTATCGACAGGAAGCAAATTTAATAAATCTCTTGTAATTGGGGACCAAAATGGGAATCCTGCATAATATGTTTTAATTGTTTGAAATCCATTTTCTTCAAAAAAGCTTTCTAATTCTCCTTTTTGATAATTCCTAAAGTGTCCATGCTCTTTCTCATATTCTCTCATTCTTCCAATTGGAACAGATACCATAATATAACGATTAGATATTTTGGTCATTACAGTAGCAACTTTCTCCCAATCCTCAATATGCTCAAGAAGTTCAAATGCAGTAACCAAATCAAATCTTTCCTTATCATCAAGCATATCTGATACATCGCCGCAAATGAAAGAAACATTTTTATTTGTTCCATAATGATCATTTGCATATTTTATGCCAACATCTGATAAATCAACTCCAACTATCTTTGCATTTGGCCAATCATCTGCAAATTTAACAGTGTTTAATCCTTGTCCACAGCCAACATCCAATACTGAATTTGGCATATGGTCCATTTCTTTTTCCAATAGCTCAACTAAATATCTCTGATATCGGGTATTGGTCTTATATTTATATTCTATGTCATAACTATATTGGTCATTATAATGAGTTAAATTTTGATTATTATCACTTATGGATATCCCTCCAGTTATATAGTCATAAATTTATGGGTTTATACTATTAAATTTAACTAAAAAAATACTTAGGCCACTATAAATTATTTATAAGATAAAGACAAATATTAATAATAATAATAATTAAAGAACTGTTTTTATTATCATTTTGTTGGTGTATTCATGAAGTATGATTATTTGATTGTCGGATCTGGTTTATTCGGTTCTGTATTTGCATATGAAATGACTAAAAGAGGCAAGAGATGTTTGGTCATTGAAAAGAGAAACCATATTGGGGGAAACGTTTATACCAAAGAGGAACATGGCATAAATGTGCATAAATATGGGGCACATATATTCCACACAGACAATACAGATATTTGGAATTACATCAATCAATTTGCTGATTTCAATCGTTACACAAATATGCCTGTTGCCAATTACAATGGCGAATTATACAACCTTCCTTTCAATATGAACACTTTCTATCAGATGTGGGGAGTGAAGACTCCTGATGAAGCTAAATCTAAGATTGAAGAGCAAAAAAGAGAGATTAATATTGAAAGTCCTTCTAATCTTGAAGAGCAAGCAATTTCTCTTGTTGGAAAAGACATTTATGAAAAACTTGTAAAAGGATATACTGAAAAGCAATGGGGAAGAGATTGTACAGATCTTCCTGCGTTCATTATTAAAAGACTTCCGGTAAGATTCACATTTGATAATAATTACTTCAACGACTTGTATCAGGGAATCCCAATTGGAGGATACACCAAAATAATTGAAAAGATGCTTGATGGAATTGAAGTTAAGTTGAATACTGATTTCTTTGATGATAAGGAGAAATGGTTAGCTATTGCAGATAAGGTTCTTTTCACTGGAATGATAGATCAGTATTATGATTACTGCTTCGGAGAGCTTGAATACAGAGGGCTTGATTTTGAGTTTGAAACTCTTGATATGGAAAATTATCAAGGAAACGCTATTGTCAATTATACAGATAGGGAAACACCATTTACAAGAATAATTGAGCATAAGCACTTTGAATATGCCGATTCTGAAAAGACAGTGATTACAAGGGAGTATCCTAAATCATGGGAAAAAGGAGAAGAAGCTTATTATCCAATTAATGATGAAAAGAACAATGAATTGTTTGCAAAGTATAATGAATTGGCGGCGAAAGAAGAAAAAGTTATCTTTGGTGGAAGACTTGGAATGTATCAATATTTTGATATGTGGAAAGTAATCGAAGAAGCTTTGAAATTGGTTAATAGTTTTAATAAATTATAAATTTAGAAATCTTTTAAGTATTTTTTAGTGGATAATATGAATGATTCAAATAAAAAAATTCAAATTTATGTAGTGTCTCACAGTGAACATGATATCAAGGATATCAAAGCAAATGATATTTATGTTCCTCTTTTTGTAGGAAGGGCTGGAAAGGATAATCTCGGTTTTTTAAGTGATGATACTGGGGACAATATATCTGAAAAAAACTCCTCTTATTGTGAATTGACTGGTCTTTACTGGATATGGAAAAACAGCACTGCAGATATAATTGGTTTAGCTCATTATAGGCGTTATTTCTCTAAATGGAAATTTGGAAAACGTTTAGAAAGAAAAGATATTGAAGAGATTCTAAAAGATTATGATATAATCCTTCCTAAAAAATCTAATGTCCTTTTTGGTTCTGTCTATGAGGATTATGACCATTGGAACCACATTAAAGATTTAGACCTTTGTGAAGATGTAATCAAAGAGCAATGTCCTGAGTATTTGGAAAACTATTATAATGTAGTTAATGGAAACACATTGTATGGCTTCAATATGTTCATTGCAAAAAAAGAACTCATTGATCCTTATTGTGAGTGGGTATTTCCAATAATTGCTGAAGTTGAAAAAAGAGTGGATATGACTGGATATACTGATTATCATAAACGGCTTTACGGATTTTTAACTGAAAGGCTTTTTGATGTATGGATGGATAAACAGAACCTTAAAGTTAAGGAATCTGAGCTTAAATTGAAAGGTTTAAGGTTAATTGTTTATATGTGGTTTGTGAAAATACCTATTGTTCGATGGGTTTATGTGCATATTTATGCTGGTTTGCTTCATAAGGATATGAGACGGTAGTGTTTTTTATGATTCTTTATTATTCTAATTTTCTTTTTCTATAATCTTATTTTTTATAAATTCTACTTCTTTTTGCTTAAAAAGTTTTAAATAAAAAGAAGATAAATAATATTTAATAATAATTAAAACAGCATTATATAAATATGATTTTTATTTTCTTATTTATCATAGATAAAAATTAATTTTTTCATCATTTAATTTGGTAATATCATGTCTAGTTCAAAAAAAATTCAATTATATGTTATTTCACATAGTGAAGATGCTATAAAGGATATTAGAAATGATGAAATTTACATTCCTCTTTTTGTAGGTAGAAACGGTAAGGATAATCTTGGATTTGCAAGTGATGATAGCTTTGAAGGAAACATATCTCATAAAAACAAGGATTATTGTGAACTTACTGGATTATACTGGATGTGGAAGGCATCTAATGCAGATATAATTGGTTTATGTCATTATAGACGTTATTTTAAAGGAAAGAATAGCGAATTAATAGAATCTGAAGAAATATTAGAGTATTTGTCTAATCATGACATCATACTTCCTAAAAAGGCTGATTTAATTAAAGGGTCTTATTGGAGAACATATGAAGACCACTATTTATATAGGGCATTGGAAATTACTAAAGATGTAGTAAGAGAAAACGCTTGCGAGTATCTGGAAACTTTTGAAAGATTATTAAACCAATCCAGTTTCTCTAATTACAATATGTTCATTGCAAGAAAGGAATTAATTGATTCCTATTGCACTTGGGTATTTCCCATCCTTGAAGAAGTGGAAAGCAGAATAAATGTTGATGAGTATCCGAGGGTATTTGGGCTTATTTCAGAGGCTATTTTCAATGTTTGGATTGAACATAATAAATTAAATGTAAAAGAAGTTCCTATTTATTATTTGGGAAATGGATTAAGACTTAGAATGGCATTATCAGACAATAGAATTTTAAGAAAAGGATATCAATTTTTATACTTCAATTTCTTTAAGAAATCAATTGGAAAAGGAATTGAGAAGAAAATACATGATTTGTTCTATTAAGGATTCTTCTAGTTTATTTTTTAAAGTGTTATTAT
>JAUNXF010000104.1 GCA_030539935.1 Methanobrevibacter sp. | reverse complement strand
AAAGAATAAAAGAATAAAAACTAGTTAAAAGCATAAACTCCCAACTAGTGAAAATACTTTCAGTCAAGGCATTATTGGTCTAATGCCAAAAAAAGCTTGAATTTAGGAAGACCTGTCAATAACAAAATCAGCCAAATCATTAAGCATCTGTTTAGCTTCAGAGTCAGGCAATATTTCAAGTGCTTTCTTAGCACCATCAACGTTTTCTAAAGCGAGATTGTGAGCATATTCAATGGAACCGTATTTATTGAATAAATCAATGGCTTCCTCTATATTCTCTTGAGAAGAATTTTCCTCTTTTAAGATTTCAAGTAATCTTTCATGGTCTTCCCCTTCAGATTCTGCCAATGCCTTAACAACCATAAGGGTCATTTTGCCTTTGGCAATATCACTGCCAACAGGTTTTCCCAAATCCTTTTCATCACTGATTACATCCAAGTAATCATCTTGAATCTGGAAAGCTGTTCCGATCATACGACCATATTCATATAATGCATCAACTACATCATCATCTGCACCGCCCATAATGGCTCCAGCCTTAGTTGCAGCTGCAATCAATGCACCGGTTTTCTTAAAGATCATTTCAGAGTATTCGTCTTCCTTTACATCAAAGTTTCCTTCAAAACTCATATCAGAAGCTTGGCCTTCACAGATTTTAACACATGCGTCTGCAACGGTGGCCAATGCATTTGCAACATTTGCAGGGTGAGCATTCTCTTCTTTGGAAGAGATGACCATTTCAAATGCTTTTGAGAAAAGTGTATCCCCTGCCAAAATAGCTACAGGTTCGTCCCATACCTTATGTACAGAAGGCATTCCCCTTCTCATGTCGTCATCATCCATGATGTCATCATGGATAAGTGAAAAAGTGTGAATAAGCTCCAAAGCGGCAGCGGTTTTTAAGGCATCTTCCTTATTTCCCCCAACTGCCTCTGCAGAAATTAGGGTAAGGGCTGGCCTAAGCATCTTTCCACCAGCTTTAGTTAAATAAAGACATGCATCCTGCAAATCCTGCGGTTCAATAACTTTAAGGTTTTCTTCAATGGTTTTTACAACATCTTTAGAATATTGCTTTAAAACATCAGTAACATCAGACATTTTTCTCCCTCTTAAACAATGAAAATTAATTGAAATATAATTTAAATAATGATTATCCCAAAATATTCAACATAATTTAATTCATATTATTAATTTTAATATTTATTCAAACTTAATTAAATAGTTAATTGCAATTCAATTAATAATGCCGAATCATCTTAAAATAATCCCTATGAATAACTTTGATTAGTTAATTATCCTAATGGATCAGTGATTTATCTTCCATTAAAAACTTGAGCCTGTGCATTTCTTAAAATATGGATATTGTTTCCAATCCTATATCCTTCCTCTTCTGCAAGCTCTCCATAAGCAACCAACATCTCCAACTCACCGTGAGCAGGAATGATATGTTTAGGCTTGAGCATCCTTAGGAAATCCCTATGGTCTTCACGGCCTGCGTGTCCTGAAACGTGGGCGTTTGCATAAATCCTTGCACCGTTTGCCTTCAATTTGGATTCAAGAATATGCCTGTTTGCAGCATTTGTCGGATTAGGAATGATAGGTGCTGAGAAAATGACATTATCTCCCTTTTTAATGTTGAATGGAGTTCTTCCACTAGCTATTCTTGGAAGTAATGCATCAGGTTCCCCTTGGTGGCCTGTGGTAACCAAAAGATATTTGTCCCTATCCTCTTCAGCTTTTAGAAGTGCCTTATTTACAGCCTTTGGAGAGCCATAAACATAAGCATTGGAAGGCAATTTTAAGATTCCAAGATTCTGTGCTATTCCACAGAACCTTTCCATGGAACGGCCCAATAAGAGAATTTCCCTATCACTGTCCTTTGCAATATCCGCTATGGCCTGAATTCTTTCGATATGAGATGAAAATGTAGTGACGATCATTCCCTCTTTTGCCTTTAAAGGCTCTCTCATTAAGTCTTCAAGGATGATCCTTGCTACCTTTTCAGAGTATGTTCTGGTTTCAGTGTAATTGATGGCATTGGTGGTTTCGACAATAAGTGCCAATACCCCCTTTCTACCTAATTCCCTAAGCCTATTATAGTCAGGTGGAGGAGAGACCTTTTGATGGTTGTCAAACTTGAAGTCCAATGCATAAACAATAATTCCTTCACAGGTGTGCAATACCGGGAAGACCGCTTGAGGAATACTGTGAGTGGACTGCACAAATTCCAAAGTGATGTCCTTTGACAATTTTATCTTGCTTCCAGGATTAAGCGGCCTTATTGGATTGTTCACCTTAAACTTGCGTTCTCCCTTAATCTGCTTTTCAATTAGTGCTGTGGTATATGGAGTTCCAATGATTGGTGCATCATACCTATGAGCCAATTTGGCAACTGCACCTATGTGGTCCAAGTGACCGTGTGAAAACACGATTCCCTTAACCTTTCCATCCACATCCTTCATTATTGTATCATCAGGAATTACTCCTCTTTCAATCAAATCCAAACTATGCATTCTGTCAATGTCTGTATCCTCGTGGATACTGATTCTGTCCAAGTGGATACCCATATCGAATATGACTACATCCTCGCCTACCTTTACAGCGGTCATATTCTTTCCTACTTCTTCATATCCACCAATTGCAATAACTTCTACAGTCATTTATTGCCTCCTTTTTGTTTTTTTTTTTCCGTAAAATAATGAGTATTATAGTTAATTAAGTTTACTATTGGAAAATTCGCAGAATATTCCAACAATAACTGAATATTGAAATTTAAATAATTAAGAATATTCTAAAATAAGTTATCTTCTTGCATATTCCTTTGTATCAAAGCCTCTTGCTTCAAGCCAGTTTTTAGTCTCTCCTTTGATAATGAGATTTGAATCCTTAAGCTCCTCAATATTTGAAGCGCCAACCAAAAACATGGCTATTCTTAATGATTCATTGAATCTTTCAATCATTTTAACTAAAGCATCCTGTCCTTCATATGCTCCTTTAAGTGCAGGAAGTGCCATTCCAACAGCATCTGCACCAAGTGCAATGGCTTTTGCAGCATCTAAACCTGAACGAATACCGCCAGAGGATATCACTGGAACTTCAACAGAATTTGCAACCTCTACAGTACTTACCGCTGTAGGGATTCCCCAATCCCAGAATAATTCTCCCATATACCTATCATCGGCACGGTAAGTTTCAACAGCAGCCCAACTGGTTCCACCAGCACCTTCCACATCAATAAAACTTACTCCAGCTTCCTCAAGTGCCTTTGCATCCTCAGCACATATTCCAGTGCCTGTCTCCTTTGCCATCACAGGAACATTAACGGTTCTGCAGATTTCAGCTATTGAATCTATGTATCCTCTTGCATCCACATCCCCTTCAGGTTGAATTGCTTCCTGCAACGGATTCAAATGAATGGCTAAAATATCACTGTCCAATATCTCAACTGCTTCTTGAGCTAAATCAGATTGAGGTGCTCCAATATTACCTAAAACAAGTGCTGACGGAGCATATTCCCTTACAACATCATAAGTGTCTCTTAAATCTGAATTGACAATAGCTGCTCTTTGACTTCCTACACCTAAGCCAATTTGCTTTTCTTCTGCAACAATAGCCAATTCCTTATTGATGTCCTTTGCAGCCTCATGTCCTCCAGTGATGGCTGTAATGAATAAGGGAGATTCCAACTTCTTGCCAAAAACCTCAGTTGAAATATCGATCTCTTCCTTATGAACTTCAGGCAATGCTTTGTGAATCAATTCTATATCTTCAAAGCCTGTAGTTTTATCCTTGTAATTAACATCATAATTTTTACAAATTAACAAATGTTCTAATTTTCTATCTGAAATCATTGTTTCCTCTTTTATAATTAATAAACTGTAAGTATAATATGTTTAAATTAATATTAAGTAATATCCAAACATGGAAACCTAAAAAAAGCAATCAAATATAACTATTTTTTAAATAGTAAACCTTTAAAAGTAGTTTAAATATCTAAAATAAACTAATAAATGTAAAATTCTTATAAATAGAAAAATTAAATTTAAAAAAGCCCTTATAAATAAAAGTTAAATTAAATAAAATATTCTTACGTGTTTAATTAGGTCCCGAATGAATTTAAAAACATTAAAATCCGACTTAATATTAATTCTAATTTTTTAAATTCAAAATATATGAAAATTACATATATTTTAACTATTTATAATTTTTTATTTTCATTATATTTAAATATTGGGTAAAAATAGAGTAGTTTAAGAAAAAATTGTTTAAAAAGAGGTTAAATAATACTAAAAAAGAAAAAATAATGGTAAAAAAGAGCAATGAAGAACTAAAATTATTTTCTGCAGATTTTAGTTCCATTCACTTTCATGCCCTGCAATGCCTTTGCAATGACCCCTTCCTCATTTGCATTGATGATTTCAGAACTTATTCCATAATCTGCAAGGTCTAAAAGCTCTTTTACCTTTCCAACCATCCCTCCGGTTACATCAACATTGGTAGTGGATTCCAAGAACTTGATGTCTTCAATGGAGTTCACTTCATCAATATGAACTGCATCATCATGAGTTTTAGGGTTTTTAGTATAAACTCCCGCAACATCAGTTCCAAGAACAATCCTATCAGACTTTAGGAACTTAGCAATGTATTGAAGCACTTGATCTCCAGATATAACTGCAATCTTAACTTCATCATCAATAACGACATCTCCAAAGAGAACAGGCACGAAACCTTCCCTAAGATATGTCTTTATCAAGTTCAAGTCAAAATCATAAATCCTTTTATTGTGTGATGTTATAAAGGAAGATGGAGGTATGGCAATAACTGGAATGCCATGTTCAATCAAGGATTCACAGATGATTGAATTCAATTTCTTGACCTCATTTTGAACTTCAGCAAATCCTATCCTCTTTTCAAGGTAATCCTTCATTTCAAAAGGCTGACCTATTTGATACTTTTTAGCAGGCGGATGACCAAAAGAGCCTGCACCATGAACTATTACAAGACCATCTATCAAGTCATTGCTGATTTCTTCAGCATATAAAGACTCTCTGATTTCCTCTGCAATACGATTCAAGTTTTCATAATCCACTTTAGGTTCCGCTGAGTCCTTTTCAGTTAATATGCTTCCGCCAATCTTTAAAATAATCATAAAATCACACTATAATTAAAAATAATTTTTAAAATAATATTTAA